>JAADDG010000162.1 GCA_013154075.1 Campylobacterota bacterium
ATCTTCCTCTCGGAAGAAATATAGACGAGATGCTAAGAATGGTTGACGCTATGCATTTTACAAACGAGCATGGAGAAGTTTGTCCGGCAGGCTGGCATGAGGGACAAGAGGGAATGAAAGCCGATCCTAAAGGCGTTGCGGAGTATTTGGCAAAACACGCAGACGAACTATAAAGATCAAAAATCCCTATCCTTTTCGGATAGGGATTATGATGACAAAGCTTTTTTTATTCTCTCCCACAACGAACCGCAAGGAGCTTTCTTCTCTTCATAAGAGGGCAATATCTCTTCTAAAGTGGTTTTAGAATCCCTTTTACTTTCAATATCTTTATCTTTTCTATTTTCATCATCTTTTAATACTTTTTTGGACTCTATGGAGTCTTCATCCGCTTTTACCTCTTTCGAAACGGATGCAATTTTTTCTTGACTCTTTTTAAGATCTTTTTTTACCTCCTCGATCTCTTTAGACTTTTCGCTCAAAGCCTCTTTCGGAACAGAACTAAAAAAGGAAACTTTCCTATCAAGCTCGTTTATCTTCTCTTTGCTCTTTTCTATAAAGGAAGCAAGTTTCTGTTTTTCAAGTTTTAACTTTCTTACAATAGCCTCTTTATCGGCAATATTTCTTAAACTATCTTTCAATTTCTCCTCAAGCTCTTTTACCTTTTGAGCGCTCTTTTCAATCTCTTTAGAAATCTTCTCTTTCTCCAAAGAGAGTTTGGCCAAAAGCTCCTCTTTCTCTTTTTTCAGTTTTTCGATCAAAGAGTTTTTATCCGTCAGCTCTTTGGTAGTCGATTTCAATTTTTCTTCAAGCTCTTTAAGCCTATTTACACTCTCTTCATACTTTTTATTTAAAAGCTCTCTCTCTTTTTCCAACGTTTTGGAAATTTTCTCCTTCTCTTGCTGAAGTTTTTTAGAAATTTCCTCTTTCTCGGCGGATAACGCTTTTAAAATACCCTCTTTCTCTTTAAGCTCGGACTCTTTTTGAGTAAGTTTGGCTTTAATCTCCTCAAACTTTTTGGAAACATCCTCTTTCTCTTTACTAAGAAGAGAAAAAACCTTCTCTTTATCTTGAAAATTTTTAGCAACTTTCGCAAGCTCGCTCTCTTTTTCGCTCAATCGATTCTTTATCTCGCCAAGTTTTTTGGAGACCTCATCCCTCTCTTTAGAAAGAAGATTTAAAGCGGTGTTTTTCTCTTCAAGCTCCCTCATCGCCTTTTGAAGTTCGCTCTCTTTTTCGCTAAGTTCGGCTTTCACCTCTTCAAACTTTTTAGCTATCTCCTCTTTCTCTTTTGAAAGAGCTCCTAAGGCTTTCTTTTTATCTTCAAGCTCTCTCAAACTTACCTCTAACGCTTTTTCTTTCTCTTTTAAATTCTCATTCTCTTTTTCCAAAAGAGATATTTTCTCTTCTCTCTCTTTCAACTCCCCTTTTAGATCCTCTATCTCCTCTTCAAGATTTTTAACCTCTTTTTCAAGCTCCTCTTTTTGAGAAGTTAGAATCTCTACTCTATCCTCAAGTTCATTTTTCTCATCCTCCAAAGAGACAATTCTCTTTTGCAAAGAGGCGCTCTCCCTTTTTAGTTTACTAAGTTCGCTATCTTTGGTTTTAAAATCGTTTTCCAAATTCGCAAATTTATACGTAAGCTCCCCATAAAGAGACTCTTTCTCTTTTATGGCTTCATCTCTCTTTTCAACCTCTTCGTAAAGCCTCTCTATTTCGGGCTTGTATTTATTCTCCGCAAAAATTCTCGATAGAAAATATCCGACCAAAAATCCCAATAACCATGCCGCAAGAAGACACCACAAAATATTTTCAGCCATTTTAGTTTCCTTTCCTCAAATGAATCTCTACTCTACGATTTCTTTTATCTCTCGGATTGTCGGCGATTACGAAATCGCTGGCTCCATACCCTTTGGCCACAATATTTTTCTTGGTTTTCATATGAGCTTCAAGATAGGCTTTCACGGCCTCGGCTCTCTTTTGAGAGAGTCTCAAATTATAACTTTTGCTTCCTCTGCTATCGGTATAACCCGCAACCTCAACTTCCACATCGTCTCCCAAACTATCCAAAAGTTTAACAGCCTTTTGCAAAGTTTTCTCACTCTCGGGAGTTAACTGAAAACTATTTAATTTAAATCTGACAGGTTCCAAAGATAGAAGTTTGGCAATCTCCTCTTCGGTCTGTTTCACTTTCTCTTCACTCTCTTTAGACTCACTGATAGCCGTCTCCTCCCCGTTTACGGGAGATTGCACATTTTCATTTTCAACTATTTTTATATTTGTTTGATCATCTACTTCAAAGCCTTCATTTTTAAAAGGCTCCAACAAAGAAGCCAATCTATTTTTTGCATCCTCGCTTGGCAAAACACCTGCCACTTCGACTCTTTTTCCTTCTATAAATAGCTTAGCTCCCTCAACCCCGTTATCTTTAAAAAAGCTAACTATCGATAGAGCAAACCCCCTCCAATTCGCAGCCTCTCTATCCTCTTTGAAAGTGATATCTTTATTACACTCAACGTTTTTACAAATATTGTCAATCTCTTTTATAAGATCGCTATTTTCATCTTCTTTGCTTAAAACGGCTTTTATATCTAAAACACCCTTTTTTGCCTCATAATCAAACATCGCGGGCTCTTTTTGCACGGCAGCAGCCGCAACCTTTTCACTTTCCTCAGAAGAGGGAAGATTTACATTTTCACTCTGCTCTTTAGCGTTCTCACTCTCTACAATCTCTTCACCGCTTTTCATGGCGGCGATCTCTTTTGCCGGCTGACTTTGCACATCCGATTTTACGATCTCTTTAGAGCCGTTTCCCTGAAAAGCAAAACAGAAATAAAAAAGAAGCAAACTAAGAAGCACCCCTATAGCCGCCATTATCTTATTGAACATCGCCCATCCTTTCTTTAAGATTTCCCATTTTCAAGTATAACAGAGAAGAATATTATTATCTATTAATAAGGAGATTTAAATAAAGTAAAAAAGTGTAGAATAAGTATAATAATTTTTATAAAGAGAAATCTAAAATAAAAGGACTAAAAATTTCCCTCGAAAATATATCCGTATTCGTTCGCAAGATAAAAAAGAATACTCCACAAAATCAAAGAAAATAAAACGGCAAAAAATATTTTGATTTTACTATATGGCCTCTCTCCCCTTAGCTTTCCGGTTACCGCATTGATGGCAAATCTATAATTTTTACCCCCATACTTAAAATCGGCCACCCACACGGGCAAAAGCAGATGTTTAAAAGTCCTATTTTTATAAGAGGTAGTAAGATATAAAATCTCCTGCCTATCTCCTCCGATATCCCTTAAAACATCACTTCTAATTACCTGATTCATATAGAGTTTGGCCACCTCGAATCCGTCTTTCAAATCTATCTGATAAAGCTCTCCTTCAAAACCCGTCAAATACTTTTCATCATAAGCTACGGCTCTCTCAATAGGCCAAGGAGCAAGAGCATCCACTATTTTTCTCGAAAGCCTTTTGGAAGCTCCGACTATCACGTCGTCAAAATGTCTAAAGACTCTACCGTTTACTCTTCTCCATCTAATCTTTTGAACTCTCTCGCTTCTTCTTTGAAGCCTACCGTCAACATTTACCAAAAA
>JAADDG010000160.1 GCA_013154075.1 Campylobacterota bacterium
GGTATATCTCTTATCAAAAACATCGTTTATCCCTCTTTTTTATTTCAATTCTATAAGCTTTTTAGTTAAAAAAAGGTTAAAACGACGTAAAATTTTTTTTAACAATAAAGGCTCTTTCCTCTCTACCCATTTTTAGGAATCTTTTTTATTGATATTGAAAAGTCCTTTCAAGGCGTTTTGTAAATCGGCGGGATAAACGACGAGTTTGGAGTTGTCGGACGTGGAGAGATTTTTCAAAGCTTCCAAATACTTCTCTCCAAGCAAAAAGTTAGCCGGCATATCTTTATCTTCCGTGCCGCTAATCTCTTTAATCTTCTCCAAAGCGAAAGCCGAGGATTGAGCCAAAATCTGTTGAGCTTCAGCCTCTTTTTTAGCGACTTCCAATCTTGCCTCGGCCTCCAAAATCTTAGCCATCTTTTCACCGCTTGCCTTAATCTCCAGCGCCCTTCTCTCCCTCTCAGCGGTAGCTTGTTTCTCCATCGCTTTTTGCATAGAGGCGGAAGGCAAAAGATCCACAATTTCCACCGTTCTGATGGTAACTCCCCAGCTTACCACGTCATCTATAATTTTCGTCTTTAGAGTCGTTTTTATCTTCTCTCTGCTCGATAGAGCCTCGTCAAGTTTCATATTACCCACTATAGCTCTAAGAGATGTTTTTACCAAATTGACAATAGCTTTTTGATAATCTACGATTCCGTAAACCGCATCGAAAGGATTGGTAACTTTAATGAAAGCCACCGCATTCATAGTAACTATAACGTTATCTTCCGTAATAGCGTCGATATTAGGAATCTCTACGATTTGATCCTTAGTGGAGATCTCTTTTCTAACTCTCTCATAAAACGGTGGAAAAAGAATGATTCTAATTCCCGGTTTGCTTATTCTGTTGAATTTACCGAGTCTCTCGACTACCCAAACCTCTCCTTGAGGAATTATGTTTATAGTCGAAACGAAGAAAATTATTAAAAGCACAACTATAATACCGAGTATTAACCAAATCATCAGGATTCCCTTTTTACCAAAAGAATTTGTCCTCTTATCTCCTCTATTATGATTCTCTCTCCCTTTTCAATATGTTCGTCGCTTATGGCAAGCCATATCTCATCGCCCAAAAGAGGCGCATCGAGCAAAACTTTTCCCTTTTTACCTCTTTTAATCTCGGCAATGACCCTGCCGTGATGGTTTATCTGCTGATATTTCGGAACGTAAGGTTCCTCGTCATTATAGGCAACTAAAAAAACATATCTAATTGCTTCCATTATTATAACAAGAAAAATTAAAAGCAAAATAGCTCCGCTTATATCAAAAGGATAAAACATATCTAAAATGGCGACAATAAATAGAGAAATTGATAAGGATATCAATAATTTAATATTGACTTTTATATAAAGCAGCAATAAACCCACTCCCAAAAGCCCGAAAACAAGCCATAAATTCGCCGTTACCCACTGCATGCCTATCCTTAAAACAACATTATTTTATTTATTAATACATTATATAATGTCATTTATAAAAAAACATTGAAATATTTAACTATTTTGGACTTTTAGTAGATTCAATTAAAAAATCTTATAAGTTCCCAAAAGAAAAGTAATGAAGCGAAAAAGAGAAGAAAGAGAGAAAGAATTAAATTCTTTCTCCTTTTGAAGATTATTTGATAGTATTTTTAATAATTTGAACGGGTCCCCAGTATCCTATATAGGAGTTGGTATCCTCAAGTATGACGTCTTTTTCTCCTTTCAAAGGATGCTGAACTCCGTATATTAAATAGTCATACCCTTTTATGTTTCTTCTCCAGTTTATGGAAACCGGATGAGAACCTATAGGAAAAGACATTACTCTTATTAATCTGTTATTTTTAAGATCGTAATTCCAAACCATAGGGTTTACGTGTTTCTTACCGGATTCACTAATAGTCAAAATATCTTTATCATCCAAATAAGAAAGCTCTTCAGGATCGGCTATAGCGTTTATGGAGCACTCATTACCCGCATAAGGAGAGCCCTCTTCATAGGATTGTTCTTTACCGCTTAAAATCGTATATATTTTATCCGCTACGAAATTACTCTTTATCAAATTTCCGTCGGTATCTATCTTCGTATCGGTTAAATCTATGGCAAAAATACTGCCGCAGTAATTATTTTCAAATAAAGCGTTGGCATATCCGGCCGCCGCCACATAGATTCTATTTCTTTGATTATCGTAAGCAAGTCCTCTCGGTCTGATAAAATTAAAGTCGGCACCTCTCATAGCCGCATATCTTTTAGTCTCAAGCCTTGATAAAATAGTCTCGTTAACTACGCTATTTTTAATTTTAAGACACTCGGATTCTCCGTTTGCCGAAACAAGCATATAATCTTCCAAACACTCAAGATCGCTACTTACCGCAGAAACGTCGAAAAGATCGCTAAAATTAAGTTTTTTGGCAACCTCCAGTTTAACTTTTCTATTGGAAGTATGTCCTAAATTGATCCAATCAAATTTCATATAAGTAGAATTCACATCTTTGACTATAAACTCTTTTGGAGCATACAGAGTTCCTACACTCAAATCCTCTTTCTTATCGGCTACAAACATAAACAAAGCGCCGTTTGCCCTATTGTCAGTCAAATAAACCGTTCTTCTATCGGGCATCACTATTTCGGTAAAGTGAGAAAATCTTCCCATACTATAATGCTTTCTAAAGTGCTCCACTCCGTTTGCATCTATAATGGTCTCATTAGCCCATCCGTAAAAATAGGGATTGGATCTTTTCAAATCGCCTTTCCAATAGAGTGCCGTCTCTTCATAAAATTTATCTTTTATATATTCATATGCGGTGGAATCGTACCCCGACATTATTCCTTCCACAACTCTCGCATCCGGCTCATACCCCTCCGAGCCCAAATAGGACTGCCAAGGAGTAACGCTACCGCTTTGATGTCTGTATCCGCCAAATTCGTCTCTTTGGCTGACAAACCGCATACTATCCTCTTTCAAAACTATATTGCCGTCGGCAAACTGATCCACTTCGGCAAGATAGATAGCTCCGATAGCGCAATCGAATTGGCTTATGAAATAGAGCCTGTTGTTTTTTTGCAAAATCGAAGAGAACGTAACACCCTCACCCACTACATTTTCCGCATCTTTACAGATATAGGGCTGATCGTTTTTATAGAGAGGTTTATCGTCGAAATCTTTCAAAAGACCGTAAATCTCTCCGTTATTCAACGTCTCTCCGTCTTCCACTATAAGCTTTTTACAAGTAGCCGCATACTCTTTGTCATCTATCATCATCTTATCTATACAGATAAAACGTCTTTTATCCAGATTATCCACCGGGACCACGATTCCTCCGGTATCGGTGGGATTTTTACTCGTATTCGGAGCACAGCTGCCTCCGCATCCTCCGCCTCCGCAACCGCTAAAGAAAATGGTAACAGCGGCCAAAATGGAAAACCCTATCATCCGTTTCATAACCCAACCTTTCTTCAAAACTTATTTTCTAACAATATGATAACATAAAAATGGATAATGAGATTTTAATAAAGAAAGTTAGAATAAAAATAAGGTTAAATAAATTTTAATTTTTGAAGTTTTATTGAAAGGAAAGAGGATGTTTTAAAACTCTACATCCTCTTTTTAGCCTCTATTCCGATTAGTGAAAGTCCCGTTTTTATGGAGATTGCAGTTATTGCGAAGATCTTTAGATACTCATTTTCCTTATCGCTTCCTATAACTCTATGCTCGTTATAGAATTTATGTAACACCGCGGCAAGACTCTTTAGATAATCGGTTAGTTTCTGAAGAGATCTCGTCTTAAAAGCGTCCTCTAAAATCTCGGGAAGCAAAAATGAAGTAAAAAGCAGATTTTTGGAATCTTCATCAAGATTTTTAAGCTCCACATCTTTTACATCCGCAAAACTTTTGCCGCTCTTTTCAAATACCTGATTGATTCTCGCATGGGCATATTGGATGTAGTAGATAGGATTGGAACTATCCTCCTTTTTCAAAATATCCACATCAAATTCCAAATGGGTATCGCTCTTTTTACTAAGGAAAATAAATCTCAAAGCATCGGCACCCATCTCTTTTACCACATCGCTCATCAAGATAAAATTACCGGCTCTCTTACTCATCTTAAAAGGCTCTCCGCCCTTTAGCAAAGAGACCATTTGAGATAAAACAATCTCCAACCTATCCTCATCGTATCCCAAAAACTTAACAGCAGCCTTCACTCTTGCGATATATCCGTGATGATCGGCTCCCCAGATATTGATATATCTATCGTAGCCTCTCTCAAATTTATCGTTGTGATAGATAATATCTCCAGCAAGATAGGTAGGACGTCCGTCTTCCCTTACGATAACCCTATCTTTTTCATCCCCGTAAAGAGTGGACTTAAGCCATACTTTACCATCCTTTTCATAAACGGCGTCGTTTGCCTTAAGCTTTTCAAACACCTCATCCCACTTTTCATACAGAGACTTTTCACTCACGAAATTATCAAACTCTATGGAGACATCTTTTAGATTGCTTTTTATAAGCTCCATCATCTCATCTTTGCCCCAAGAGCTTAGCTTTTCGATATTTTTCTCATCTTTGAAAATATCCTCTCCAAACTCCTCGGCCGCTTTAAAAGCCAAATCCACGATATAATCGCCTCTATAAAACTCCTCCGGCCACTCTACTTCCTCTCTCAAAACTCTCTCTTTTCCGGCCAAAAAGATAGAAAGCCCCAAAAGATAGATCTGATTTCCGGCATCGTTTATATAGTATTCGGTAGTAATTTTATATCCAAGATGCTTTCCTATTCGATAAAGAGAGTCTCCTATCACTGCTCCCCTTGCATGACCTATATGAAGAGGACCTGTGGGATTTGCGCTTACATATTCTAAAAGAATCGTTTCATCATTCTCATCTTTAGCGAATCTATCCGGATTTTCCAAAACGAAATTCGCATATTCGTTCAAAAACTCATCGCTCAATTTAAAATTGAGATACCCTTTTACCGCTTCTACGCTTTCGAAAATAGTCTCGTCTTCAAACTTCTTGCTAAGCTCGTCGGCAATCACCATCGGGGATTTTCTCAAAACTTTAGCCAAAGAAAACGCTATCGGAGTGGCATAATGTCCGAAAGAGAGATCTTTAGGTTTCTCTAAAACGAAATCCTCTCCCAGATGCTTTTTAAGAACTTGAGTTACTCTCTTTTTCAATTTACGCCTTTATCAAGCTTTTTTCTCGTTCTCTTTGATCTCCGTAGCTTCGGCTTTGCTCTCGCTCTTTTCTATCTTCTCTTTAGAAGCCGTTACCTCTTCGTCATCCTCTTTCATAGCCTTTTTGAAATTCTTTATTCCGCTTCCAAGTCCCTTTGCCAATTCGGGAATCTTTTTGGCTCCGAAAAGCAATACGACTATAGCCAATATTATCAGTAATTCAGGCATACTCGGCATACCCATAACGATCTCCTTAAACATTAGATTATAATAATAACGGCTTATTATATCACAAGAATCTAATCAGAAGGTAAAAGAGGTGTTAATTGTTTATCCAATGATCTATAAATTGTTCCAAATCAAACAAAGAGGTTTTCAACCTTGCACTTTTGGCCACACTTATTAAACTATCGCAAGCTTTCTCTAAATCGTCATTTATGATCAAAAAATCGTAATTGCCTATCTCTTTTATCTCAACAAGAGCGTTTTTGATTCTCTTTTCAATGATATCTTTAGAGTCCGTTCCTCTTTTTGAAAGCCTCTCTTTCAAAACATTTAACGAAGGAGTAGTCAAAAAAACGGAAGTGGTAATTTTGTCAAACTTCTCTCTAACGATTTTATGCCCTTGTACGTCTATATCGAAAACTACGAGTTTTCCCTCGCTCAAAGCCTTTTTAACAGGTTTCAAAGAGGTTCCGTAATAGTTGCCGTGAACTTTCGCCCACTCCAAAAATTCACCCTCTTCTATCTCCTTTTCAAACTGCTCTTTGGAGATAAAAAAGTACTCTCTGCCGTTTTGCTCCCCTTCTCTCATCTCTCTTGTGGTAGTCGAGATGGAGAAGTAGGTATCGGGCACCTCTTTTAGCATTCTATTTATAAGAGTACTCTTTCCGGCCCCGCTCGGACCGGAAATGACCAAGATAGCTCCCTTCATCTCACTTTTTGCTTTTAAAACTGATAGTTATATTGATTTCCATATCTTCAAGAACTTTCTTTATAACTTCCACTTTTTCCAAAGCGTCCGCTACGCTCTTTTTCACTTCCTCTTCTATTTGAGAATCGTCATTTTGCAAAATTTCACTCTCAGCTTCCACCAATGCGTTCTCCTTTTTCTCTTCTTGCTCTTTTATATCCTCTTTTTTCTCCGCGGAAATATCTTTATCTTCGGTTTGAACCTCTTGCAAAGCCTTTAAAATAGCCTCTTGAGTCAAAGAGGAAAAGTCATCCGGTTCTACACCTTTTAACGTATCCGTAGAATCCGCGCTATCCTCATCTTCTAAAATCTTTTTAACCTGCTGAATCTCCTCTTTATCCAAAACGCTCTGCTCGATCTCTTTATCTTCCAAAGCCTCTTCATCCTCTTTTTGAAACTCATCCGCTATCTCTTGAGAGATCTTTTCCAAAACCTCCTCTTCGCTCTCCTCTTTCAACTCCTCGCTCTTTGCTTCTTCACTCTCTTTATCTTCATCTTCCATATCAAGCTCCAAATCTTCGAAAGAGAACTCCTCCTCTTTTAGAATATTCTCTCTCTCGGCTTCGGCTTTGGTATCCTCTTTAGTTTCGGATTCCTCCTCAACTTCACTTAAAAGCTCCTCTTTAGAGTCATCTTCTTTAAACTCTTCTTTAAGCTCCTCTTCAAGCTCTTTATCTTCGGCTTTTACCTCATCTTCAAAAAGAGCGCTCAAATCTTCTTCTTCTTTAGATTCCTCTTTCGTTTCCTTCTCATCGATCTCCTCAAGATCGATATCCATATTCAAAATCTCTTCATCTTTCATTTTCATATCTTCCTCATCCTCTAAAATAAAATTTTCATCTATATCGGAAGATAGTTCATTTTTCTTTTCCTCTTCGAGATCTTTTTGCTCTTCTTGAAGATCTTTCAAATCAAATTCGAAATCGTCATCCTTAAATTCATCCTCGAAATCGTCTGCCAAAAGAGCTTCGTTTTCACTCTCTTTATCCTCTTTATCTGCATCTGCGCCTTCTTCTTTATGACTTTTTATCTCATCGAAAGTGGAAGTTTTTATAAGCTCTATAAAATCGGTAGGTAAAAACGGTTTTTCCAAAACTATATCGATCCCGTCAGGCGTAGAAACTCCTTTTGAGGCGATATATCCCAAAAGCCCGTATTTAAACTTATCTTTTATATCGTTTACGATACCGTCTTTATAAGAATCGCTATCGACGAATATATAATCATACTCTCCGCCGCTTAACTCGCCTAAATCCTGAATCTCTTCGAAATCTATACTATTTTTCTCACAAGTTAAAGATATTAACCTCGAGACAATTTTATTTGAATTTATAAGAAGAATGCGCATTGTTTTTACTCCAATTCATAGATAAATATACAAAAACACGATTATGAAATTTTATAATAACTTTATTTGAATTTACTTTAACCTCTTGTATATCGGCTTTTTTCTTCTTTGCTTTGAAACTAAATGCGTAAATTTTATTTTCCTCTATTGCCTAATATTTATAAACGTGGTAAAATTGTTTTATAACTACTTCACAATAAGGATATTTACCATGGATATAATCAACATTCTTCTATCTTCACTCCAATCCGGAGCAGTGGATAAAATGGCTTCCAAATTCGGTGCGGATCCGGATACTCTAAGCCAAGTAATCGCTTCTTTGACTCCGAAACTCACAAACGAAATCAAAACGAAATTGGCCGATCCGGAAACCGATTCCGCTCCCATTATAGAAAAAGCTACGGATCCAGAAATCCAAGAGATTGCAGAAAGAGCGGACGAGTATATAGAGAGAGAAGATATCGTAGAGAAAGGTAACGATCTATTGGGATATATAACCGGTTCCAAAGAAAAAAGCAAAGAAATAGCTTCCCAAGTGGCCCAAGAGACAGGATTTGACTACTCCATCATAAAACAGCTTCTTCCGATAGTGGCTCCTATCGTTATGGGATCTTTGGGTAAAACTCTTGGAGGAAGCGGAAACGTTTCGGATGTAAAAAGTGCGGAGAGCTCTTTACTATCTTTTCTTGATTTCGATAACGACGGAAGCGTAATGGACGATATTATAGGCATGGCGGGTAAATTTTTGCGATCTTAAAGGAGGTTTTTTATGGAGATCATTTTAAGAAAGAGAGAGGGAGATTCTCCTTTCTCGTTTGTTTTTAAAGACGGCGACAAGGTTATCATCAAAAGCGAAACCTACAAAGCCAAAAAGAGCGCCTTAAACGGCATAGAGTCCGTTAAGAAAAATTGCCAAATAGATTCAAGATACGAATTCAAACAGGCAAAAAACGGAAAATTTTTCTTCAATATTAAAGCTTCAAACGGACAAATCGTGGGCACAAGCGGCTTTTTCGATACGGAAGAAGAGAGACAAGCGGCAATAGAGAAACTTAAAAAAGAGGCTCCAAACGCCCCCGTTAAAGAAGAGATTTAACAAATCTCTTCCCTCCCCCTAAAAATTATTATATAATAGAACCAAATCTTAAAAAATCAATATCAATTTATATTAAACAAACGGAGTAAATATTTGAAATACGTAATAGATTTTATAGAAAAAAAGGACGTCTCCAAAACATTAATATACTCTCAATTAAAATGTTCTAAAGAAGAGGGAGAAGTATTAAGATATTTGACAAAACAGTACGTAGAAGGAAATGAGGAAGTAAGCGTCATAGACGTACTTAGCGATCTTTTTCCTCAAAACAGATACAAATATTTAGAGAAACTATCTTTAATAAAAAATCTTTTGGAGCTCGGATGGATCATACAACATTCCCTAACGGCACACAAAACAAACGAAACTTCTCTTTTGGAACTTTTAAACAGCACCGTCTCCCTAAGCGCATCTTTTTTGAAATTATTGGAAAAAGGGGATTTGGAGCTTGCATTACCGGAAGTAACTCCCTATAACGATCATCTTGAATATCTAAAAGATCAATTCTCAAGAATAGATATTTACCAAAAAATAAGCTCTATTAGAAAAAACTACTCAAAAAGCTCTCTAAATATAAACAGATTAAAAAACCGCCTTCAGCTATTGGAAAAAAGAATAAACGACAGACTGAAAGTAACCAAAATTCCTATAGAAATAGAAAAATTATTTAAAGAGCATAAATTAGAAAAAAAAGAGAGAATAATATTTTTGGCTCTTTTAAAAGAGGAGTATTCGGGAGATTTCGATAACCTTAGAGATATGAACGCTCTTGTAGATCTCGTTAGTTTCGACGAATATGAAAAGATAAAAAACAGAGCCCTTTTGGAAGAGGGAAGCAAGCTTATAGAAAGCGGTCTTATAGATTATGACGAAATGCTCACCGCTTTTGGAGGAGTCTCGAGAAATTTCTATATAAGCGAAGATATTTTATACAAAATCATCCATCCCAATAAAGAAAAGAGAAAAAAGAGAGTTAAACTCGATATGCTTATAAAAGAGCAGGATATTTTCGAACTTATAGAGCCCAAAACCTCTTTGGAAGATGTTGTTTTAAATCAAAAAACAAGAGAGATTTTAAACAACATCTTAAAGCAAATGGACAAAAAAGTTCAAAATCTTTTAAAAGAATGGGGAATAAAAGAGAAGAAAAAGGGAATTGATGCAAAACTTATCTTCTACGGCCCTCCGGGAACCGGAAAGACGATGACGGCCGTTAGTTTTGCAAAATCTTTGAAAAAAAAGATTCTAAGTTTCGATTGTTCCAAAATACTCTCGATGTATGTGGGAGAGAGCGAAAAAAACGTAAGAAAAATCTTCGATACCTACTATGATCTAAAAGAAAAAACCAAAAGCGAACCGGTACTGCTGCTAAACGAAGCGGATCAATTTCTAAGCGCAAGATCGACGGGACTTGGAAGCAGCGCCGATAAAATGCACAATCAAATGCAAAACATCTTCTTAGAGCAGATAGAGAAATTCGAAGGCATACTGATAGCCACCACAAATCTTTTGGAAAACATAGATCCGGCCTTTTCAAGAAGATTCGATTACAAAATCGCTTTTGAGAAACCGAACTTCAAAGAAAGAGTTGAACTTTGGAAAAAAATGTTACCAAAAAACGCACAATACGCAAAAAATTTTAATATAGAAACTTTAGCTAAATACGATTTAACCGGCGGACAGATCCATGTAGTGATCAAAAACACCGCTTTGAAAGTGGCGGTGAAAGAAAATCCCGTATTTACGGTAGAAGACTTCATTCCAATGATTCAAAGGGAGAAAAGCGGAACCTTCGGAGAATCAAAATCTTTAGGTTTTATGTAAAAAATCTACTCACTTTTAAAATTATCTTCTAAAAAGAGTGTATCGTTTTGTTACACTCCTTTCTCTTCAAAAAATTACTATTTGTAATAAATGAAAATTAATTCTTCTTTTGATATAGTTATTTATCGCTATTATTAGGCTTAAAATCTGAAAAATACTTTGTCATTAAGGATTGCACATGAGTCACATGATGGTTGCTCATCCCTACTTTGGGGTATTTCTATTTTTAGTCGTTACGGTATTGGCTTTTACGGCTACAACCGTGCTTGCCAGATGGGTCAGTAGAAAACTGGCGAGGCTGGATACCGAAAAACTCAAACTAACGATCTACGAATGCGGACCGGAAGTTACAAAACAGCCGAATAAAATTTCGGCACAATTTTATCTATTTGCCCTATTGTTCATTCTGTTTGACGTGGAAATTATCTTTATGTTTCCGTGGGCGATAGATTTTAAAGTTCTCGGATGGTTCGGATTTGCAGAAATGATTCTCTTTATCCTGTTGCTTGCAATCGGATTTATCTACGCATGGAAGAAAGGAGCTTTGGAATGGCACAGCATCAAGTAAGATATTTACAAGACGGCGGTTTACCGGTACTTTTGACTACGGCCGACAAGATTCTTCAGTGGGGAAGAAGCAACTCCCTTTGGGCGCTAACTTACGGATTGGCTTGCTGTGCTATCGAAATGATGGCCTCAGGTGCAAGTAGATACGATTTCGATAGGTTCGGAACGATCTTTAGAGCAAGTCCCAGACAAGCGGATCTCATGATCGTAGCCGGAACTTTGACGAAAAAACACGCGGAGTTCATTAGAAGGCTATACGATCAAATGGCCGAACCCAAATGGGTTATCTCTATGGGAAGCTGCGCAAACACCGGAGGAATGTTCAACACCTACGCAACCGTTCAGGGCGTAGATAGAGTCATTCCAGTAGATATCTATCTTCCCGGATGCGCTCCGAGACCCGAGACTTTGCAGTATGCGGTTATGATGCTTCAAAAGCAAATTAGACGCGAAAGCGCATTTCAGAAACTTAAACCAAAAAGGTTGGTATGATGAGAAGATATCAAGAAAAAGGCGACGTTCAAAAAAAGGCCTACTATAACGACAGATTTTGGGTAGCTCCTCAAATACCGAAAGATCCGGTAGAGAGCGACGAGATTTTCGCGAAAGATTTAGAAAGCCTAAAAAGTAAATTCGAAATCAAAGAGGCCTACATCCAAAGAGGCCAAATGGTAGTCTATATAGATCCTAAAGACAATAGAGACGTTCTAAAACATCTCAAAGAGGAACTTGCATACAACTTTCTAAGCGAGCTTAGCGCGATAGATTGGCTCGCTCAAAAAGGAGAATTCGAGATCTTTTATCAAATGCTCTCCACTTCCAAAAGAAAAAGAATGAGAGTGAAGTGTTTTATCAAAGAGAAAGAGGCGATAGAGAGCGTTTGCGATATCTACAAAAGCGCCGATTGGGCCGAGAGAGAGATGTATGATATGTTCGGCGTAATCGTCAATAATCATCCTTATATGAAAAGAATCCTTATGCCTGACGATTGGCAAGGACATCCTCTTAGAAAAGATTATCCTCTTCACGGAGACGAGTTCGCTCAATGGTATGAAGTGGATAAGATTTTCGGAAAAGAGTATAGAGATATCATCGGACCCGAGAATAGAGACAGCGCTTACGTAAACGAAAGAGATACCAAACATTTCGCAAGAATCAGACATGAAGTTAGATTCGGAGAAGAGCCGAGCAAAGAACCCACCGATTTGATGAAAGAGTATCAAGAGGAGGGAGGAGTGTTCTTGATCAAAAAATTCAAAAAAGACAAATCAATAACATTGAAAGAGAGAAAGTAACATGAAGACTCCAAGAAGAGAATACCCAAACAGGTTGGAACCCTTTTTCGAAAACCTCGTTTTCGACAGAGACGACAATACGATGGTTATCAACTTCGGTCCTCAACACCCTTCGGCTCACGGACAGTTGAGACTGATTTTGGAACTTGACGGAGAGCAAATAGTAAAAGCAGTTCCCGATATCGGTTATCTTCACAGAGGTATGGAGAAGATGGCCGAGAATATGATCTATAACGAATTTCTGCCGACTACGGACAGAATGGATTATATCGCGGCCACTTCCAACAACTACGGATTTGCGCTTGCGGTAGAGAAGCTCTTGGGTATAGAGGCTCCAAGAAGAGCTCAAATTATAAGAACCATGCTTTTGGAGCTAAATAGAATCATCTCTCACCTATTCTGGCTTGCGACTCACGCTCTTGACGTGGGAGCTATGAGTATCTTTCTTTACTGCTTTAGAGAAAGAGAATTCGCTATGGATTTAATGGAAGATTACTGCGGAGCCAGACTAACTCATTCCGCCGTTAGAATAGGAGGAGTTCCTTTGGATCTTCCGGACGGCTGGATAGAGAAGCTCGCTCACTACATCAACAAACTTCCAAAAGATATAGAAGATTACGAGGGTCTTTTGGATCAAAACAGAATCTGGAAAATGAGACTTGAAGATGTGGGAGTGATTCCTCCCGAGATGGCCGAGACTTGGGGATGCTCCGGTCCTACGCTAAGAGGAAGCGGAATACCTTGGGATATTAGAAAAGAGGAGCCTTACGAGCTGTATGACGAGCTTGATTTCGACGTTCCGGTAACAGATAGCTGCGATAGTTACGGAAGATACAAACTCTATATGCAAGAGATGAGAGAATCTATCAAGATTTTAAAACAGCTCATACCTATGTACAAAGAGAGCGATCCTCAAATCATGGCGCACGCACCTCAATACATTTCCGCGCCTAAAGAGGATATCATGACTCAAAACTACTCTTTGATGCAACACTTCGTTTTGGTAACGCAAGGTATGAGACCGCCTGTGGGAGAGGTTTACGTAGCTACCGAATCTCCTAAAGGAGAGCTCGGATTTTATATCAACTCTCAAGGCGGCCCTTATCCTTACAGACTGAAAGTTAGAGCACCGAGTTTTTGGCATACAAGCATATTGCAAGAGCTTTTGGTAGGCCATTACATCGCCGATGTCGTAACGATTATCGGAAATCTCAATATCGTCTTCGGCGAGATTGACAGATAAACGGAGTGGAACATGCAAAGATACGACTTAAGACATCTGAAAGATAACTTTTACGACAGAATGTTGGAGATTTTGGACAAAGAGGCTAAACCCGGAGAAGTGATTATCTTTATGTTTGAAATAGGAGACTTCACTCCTGTTCAAAAAAGCGCAGACCTTATAAAAGAGAACGGTCACGAGCTTTTAAACTCTTTGAAATTTAACGAAGTGGATTGGACAATAGTAACAAGAAGGAAGAAAGGGTGAGTAGCAAAGTCTATTTCTCATCTTGGCGCGGCGAGTTGATTGACAATAGAGGAGTTCCCAAAGAGGAGTGGAAAGAGTCCTCTTTCAATTTTCCTCAACACTACGCAACGGACACCGACTCTAAAGCCTTCGTAGGCTGGGACGGGTTTGCTTTGTTTGCGGAGGATGTGGATGTCGTGAAACTCGCTACCGAATATGCCGCTCAATATCAGCTCTATTCGGAAGCTTGCGGTAGATGTGCGCCGGGAAGATGGGGAGGAAGGATCCTTTACGACCTTCTTGACAAAATCGCTCGTGGCGAAGGAGAGATGAGCGATCTCGAACATCTAAAAGAGGTATCTTCCACAATGATAGAGACAAGCAAATGTGAAATAGGAAGAACCGTTCCGATACCTCTTTTGCAGATGATGAAATATTTCGAGAAAGATTTCGTCTCTCTTATCGAAGAGAAGAAGGCTTCTCCGGCCTATCATAATGAAAATATAAGATATATAGCCAAAATCACGGCTCCTTGTATGGACGCATGTCCGGCTCACGTAGATATTCCGGCCTATATCGAGGGAGTTAGGGATCTAAGATTTGATGACAGTTTGAAAGCAACCAAAAAGACTATGCCTTTAGCTCACACATGCGGAAGAGTATGTCCTCATCCGTGTGAAGACGAGTGTAGAAGAGCGAATTTGGACGAGCCTATCTCCATTATGGAGCTAAAGAGAATAGGCGCCGATTACGAAACCGATCATGGACTCATGCATCTGCATCCAAAAGAACCTAAACCTAAAATAGGTAAAAAAGTAGGAATCATCGGAGCGGGACCGGCGGGTCTGACGGCGGCTTACTATCTTGCTTTGGAGGGAATAGATTGTGACGTTTACGACGCTCTTCCGGTTCTTGGAGGAGAGGTGGCCGTCGGAGTTCCGGAATATAGAATGCCTTATGAAAAGTATTACAAAGATATAGAAGCCGTAAAAAGTCTCGGTGTAAATTTCATTCTAAATACTAAAGTCGATGCCGACATGATGAGAGAGTTTGAGAAAAAATATGACGCTCTTTTGGTAGCAACCGGAACGAGAATCTCCAAAAAAGTAAGAGCAAAAAACGAAAGACCGGAAATAAAAGGGTATTGGCCGGCTATTCCTTTCTTGGATCAAGTAAACCTATATGTCAAATGGGGCATAGGAGAGCCGGTGGATCTGACAGGTAAAACGGTAGTGTGCGTGGGAGGAGGTTTTACCTCTATGGACGTCGTTAGATGTTCCGTTAGAGCCAATGCCAAAAAAGTGATAATGCTTTATAGAAGAGATGAGAAAACCATCATAAGAAATACAAGCTACGAAGAGTATCACGAAGCGGTCGAAGAGGGAGTGGAATTTATTTTCCATTCCGCTATCGAAGAGATAATAGACGAAAACGACGTACTTAAAAAGCTTAAAGTAAATAGATTCGAGCTCGTTCCGGATCCAAACGGAGGAAGACCGCAACTTGTAAAAATAGAGGGAGCGGATTTCGAGATAGAGTGCGACTATCTAATCCCGGCGGTCTCTCAAGATGCGGATTTATCCCTACTTCCGGAAGAGTGGGAGATAGAGAAAACAAGCTGGAGAACCATAAAAACGGACGGAAAAACTTATATGACTTCCAGAAAAGGTATCTTTGCGGCGGGAGACTGCGAATATGGTCCAATGACGATCGTAAATGCGGTAGGACAAGCCAAAAGAGCGGCTTCCGTAATCAGCAGATACGTTCAAACCGGAGAGATAAGCTTAACGGATGAAGAGATCATGGAAGATCATCTAAGAGCTTTGAAAGTATATGACAAAAACGAAAAAGTAAAAGGATGGATTCCGGGACTTCCGAGAGAAGTTAGCCAAAAACTCTCCGTAGAAGAGAGAATAGACAACAACAGAGAGGTTAATTTAGGCTTTACCAAGCCTCAAGCAATCAGAGAGGCGGAGCGTTGTATGCGCTGTTATTACATAGCGATGGTGGCGGTATGATGGAAAAGATAAGATACGAAATAGACGGCAAAGAGATCATAGCCGATAGAAACGAAACGATACTTTCTGCGGCGAGGCGAGAGGGAATCTATATCCCTACCATGTGCTATTTGACAAAAATAAAGCCTATAGCCTCTTGCAGAATGTGCGTCGTGGAAGTGGAAGGCGTTGATGGTTTCGTCTTAAGCTGCCAAGAAAGAGCGGTAGAGGGTGCTAAGATAAAGACTAATTCTCCCGCTCTTTTTAAACATCGGCAAAACATTATGAAACTTTATGACGTAAACCATCCGTTGGAGTGCGGTGTATGCGACAAAAGCGGAGAGTGCGATCTTCAAAACAAAACTTTGGAATTTCAAGTATCCGAGCAGGAGTTTACGGCAAGAGATCAAAAAAGAGAGATCAAAGATTGGAACTATTTGCAATACGATCCGAGCCTTTGTAT
>JAADDG010000127.1 GCA_013154075.1 Campylobacterota bacterium
AATCAACTTAATTTTATTTTATAAAATTTAAAAGCTATTTTTGTATAATTCCTCTAAATTTTTAGAAGGAATTTAAAAAAATGGCTGAATCTATTGAAGATATTTTATTAACCGAAGATAAAGTAAATTCTAATTGTATTTCGAATCTTTTAGTTTTAATATCTTTACCTATAACGATTTTGATTTTTATCTCTATAGATACTTTTAGATTCTCGTTTTTAAGTTTGGAAAAATCTTCTCTATTTTTTTCTTTGATTCTTCTCTCTTTTTCCATATATTTTTATAAAAAATCCCCTTTTTATATAGTTTGCGACGCCCAATCGGCGGTTGAACATTTAAAAAACTTACTGAAAGAAAAGATAGAAAAACAGAGTTTCTCGATAGATAACGAAACAAAATCGATAGGAGATTTAAAGAGTATTGTTTTTGATTTCAAAGAGAAGTATAAAATAGATATAAGATCCAAAATTTTACAATCTCTTACATATTTGAGTGTTATATTTTTGGGGATTTTCTATGAAATAAATTTAAAAAACATCTCTTTTTTAATCTTTTACGCTTTGATTCTATTTTCTTGGCAATTTTATTGGGAGAATAGACTACTTGAGAATATAGAGCATTTGATTGAAAAAATAGAAAACGAATTTACTGAAAAATTTTGGGAGAAAAACGAACTTAAAAAATATGAGATCATTCAAAACGAAATACTATCCGATAGAATACAAAAGAGTTTCAATAAAGCTTTCGATCCAAAATTTATCAAAAATCTCGAATATACTCTAAAATCACAGATAGAAGCTCTTTTGGAAAATATAAAAAAAGAGAAAGATTTTCAAGACAAACTATTCCAAAAACAGTCCAGACTGCTTGAGAATTATAAAAATATGGAACAAAAACAGCTTGAAGCCCTAAACCACATAAAAGCTTCAAAAGAAAACAGCGATTTAATTTTCAAAAATATTCAAAAAATCAACTCCTCTTTAGAAGATAGCGTAGATAAACTATCTAAAGAGATCCGTCTTTTAAACGTCGTAACTCTAAACACTTTCGAAAAGATCTCCAACTCCATAAACAGATTTGAAGAAAGTTACGAAAATATCTCCAAAGAAACGGCCAAGGTATACAAAGTTTTGGAAAAAAGCTCGAAAATATATAGTGAAAAAGAGGAGTTTTCAAAAGAGAGAGCGGAAGATATTTCAAAACTTCTAAAAACCCTAAATTTGAATATAGAAATCTTAAATAAAAACTTCGATATTTTAGAGAGTATATTCTCGCATTATCAGTGGCAACTAAGCAGACAGGAAAATAAAGTTTTGGTAAAAAAATAAATATCTTTTCTCCTTAAGCTTCTTATAAGTTTATTATTTTATAATGTATGAAGTTGATAATGATTATTACAATTATTCCTTAGACGGCTGTTAATAAAAAATAAAGGAGTGAGGATGTCGAGACTAACCGATCTTGATATAGGGGCGAGTGCCGTTATAAAAGATATAGAGGATGAAAAATTCAGAGACAGACTTAGAGCTTTCGGTATTACCAAAAACTCTCAAATCAAGTTAAAAGGTTACGGATTTTTAAAGAAAGTGGTGAAGATAGAGGCGGATAACACCTGTATCGCTTTAAGAAAAGAGGAAGCGGATAAGGTGCTTGTGGAAAAGAGATGATTATTTTAAAAGTTTTTCTATATCCTTGCTTACCTTATCCTTATAGCTTTGAAATTTTTCATCGTTTAGTTTAAGATACTCATCGAGTCTCTGTCTATTTTTCTCGAAAATATCCTCAAACTCCTCCTCTTTTTTTATACTCTTCTCTCCGAATTTGTCCAATAAAACGTTTGTATTTCCTATCAAAACAAGATAGGATCTATTTTTATAATCTATTAAAGCGACTCTGTTTCTTGAATCTATCGGTTTTTGAAATCTTATCTCGATCCCTTCGTCTCTCTTTTTGGAAAAGAGCCAACCTCCGCTTTTGCTTTTGTTTTGTATTTTGTCTCTTAAGAGATACAAAATCAAAGCTACCAAAATCAAAAGCAAAAGAGTTATATAGTATCCGTACCCGACACTGATTGAAGAGCTTTTGGCAAATTTAAATTCTTCGTCTTTCTCTTTTTTATCTGTTTTTTTCTCCTCGGAGGAGAGAGGAGCCACCACAGGCATAGGCTCGGGCTCTACGGGAGTTTTCTCAAACAAAACGGCTCTTAGTCTAAGCCCGTAATTATCGACGGTCTTATTTACTTTAACTTCTATATCGTTTTTACTTCTAAAAAATATATAAACCGATTTTTTTCTCGGGATAATATCTATCTCATCCACAATCGGGGAGTCTATATTTTTTTTAACCTCTTCTTTGTAATTTACGTCATAAAGCTTTATTATGGTATAGTTCTCAAGTTTTCTCTTTTTGATCTTACCGGTATAAGGTTCGTCGAAAGTCAGCATCAAATCGACTCTGTTTTCACGATTATAGACGGTATAAGTCAACAGATTGACGGCAAAAAGGCTCTTTACTAAAATTATCGCAACTAAAATATATCTTATCATACCGGCTCTTTTAAGAAAAATTGGATAATGTCTTTGGAGTTTAATATCTCGTTTATTCTAATGGCGAGATTTTTCTCATATACCATCACTTCCCCTTTACCGAAAATCTTATTGTTTATAAAAAGCTCCACACTCTCTCCGGCCGGTTTTTTCAGATCTATAACCGAACCGTTGGTAAATGAAAGAAGCTCTCTTAGCGTTATTTCCGTACTTCCAAGCTCCGCGATAAACTCCACCTTGATGTCGGCGAGCTTCTCGTATCCGAGCTTTCCCTCTTTGAAAGAGCCCTTATCCTTATTATCCACTCACACTCCATATAAAACAATTTTACTTATTATAGTTTATTTTTTTTAAATTGTTTATTAAGAGCAAATGGTGTAAAATCCCCCAAAACTTGAAGGTTTGGCTAATGGAAATATCTTTAATAATCGCGGGACTTGTAGTAGGATTCATATCCGGATTTTTCGGAGTGGGAGGAGGAACCATTCTCGTTCCGACTCTTTTGTATCTCGGATTCGATATAAAGCACGCCATCGGAATATCTGTTATGCAGATGCTCTTTAGCTCTCTATACGGAAGCTATCTAAATCACAAAAAAGGCTCTTTGGTACTAAAAGAAGGGTATGTGCTTGGTATAGGGGGCTTTATAGGAGCTTTGGGAAGCGGTGCGGTGGTGCACTTTTTCCCAGGAAAAACTTTAAGCTTGATATTTTTGGCTATCATTATTTTCGCTATATATAGATTTTTCAAAGCTCCCGCAGAATCGAACAAACCTGAGATAAACAGTCCCTATCTTCTATTTTTCATAGGAATGGGCGTGGGACTTTTGGCAATAAGCGTGGGTGTGGGAGGATCTATTTTGCTTACTCCGATTTTAGTGGGTTTTCTGCACTACAACGTAAAAAAAGCGATCTCAATGGCTCTATTTTTTGTGGTTTTTTCATCGCTGTCCGGATTTATAAGCCTATCTTTTTACGGCTATATAGACTATCTACACGGCTTTATCATCGGTATCACCTCTTT
>JAADDG010000228.1 GCA_013154075.1 Campylobacterota bacterium
GCAGAAACTACGTGGAAACGGACGGCCTTTACGAGCTTTACGGAAGATTTCAGGTAGAGAGGTATCTTGATTATAACGGCTATAATTTTACCTCCTGGTTCGATCCTTTAAGCTATCTCTACATTACCAAAGCCATAAATATTTTCGATATCTCAAGAAATTACGATTCTTTGGAAGAGGCTTTGGATAGGGTTAGAAATGAGCTTTATTTGATATCTTTCAAGAGCGATCTTCTCTTTTTGCCAAGCGAGATGGAGAAAATTTATGATACGATGAAAGCGATAGGTAAAGAGAATCTATGCTCATACCGATGTATCGATAGCGATTACGGGCATGACGCCTTTTTGGTGGAGATCGATAAGTTTGAAGATTATATAAGAGATATTTTGGAGAGATAGGAGATGAAAAGCAGCGATTTTGAAAAGAAGATAGAAAAAGCCAAGGAGATTTTAAACTCTCTTATGGATCCGGAGATTACTTTAAGCGATAGTATGAAAAAATATAAAGAGGGAATGAAGGCTTTAAAAGAAGCGAGCGAACTTTTGGAGAAAGCGAAACTTGAATTCAAAGAGCTTCAAAATCAAGATATCAAAGAGTAGAAGATGACGATAAAAGCGGCGGCCCTGCAGCTTCCGACTCTTCCTATGAGCGAGGCTAAGCTTGATTATTATCTTAGGGCGTGCAAAAGAGATGATGTAAAGATTGCCGTTTTGGGAGAGTATGTCTTAAATAGTTTTTTTAAAGAGATAGAGAAGATGACTCTATCTATGGTAAAAGAGCAATCAAACCACAAGATAGAGATCTTAAAAAAGCTTTCTAAAAAGTATGAAATTACTATAATCGCTCCTTTGATTTTATTCAAAAACGGCAAAAAATATAAAACTATAGCCAAATTCTCTCCAAACTCCGTTAGATACTACTACCAAAACTTTCTTATCAATTATAAGCATTGGAATGAAGAGGCGTTTTACGATAACGAGATAAAAGATGGCATAGATACGATGACTTTTTCTGTAGATGGCGTTAAATTTGCCGTAATAGCGGGATTTGAGATCCATTTCGATCATATTTGGATAAAACTTTTGAAAAAAAACGTAGATTGCGTACTGATTCCCTCGGTATCTACGTTCGGCTCTTTAGAGAAGTGGAATACTATTTTAAAAACAAGAGCCTTTATAAACGGAACTTACATTCTAAGGGTAAATAGAATAGGCGAGTTTAAGGATAGTAACGGCAAATGGGAATTTTACGGAAACAGCTCTTTTATCTGTCCCGATGGGAGGATGGAAGCCTATCTTGGAGATAAAGAGGAGATGTTAATAGCCGATATCTCCAAAAAGAACTCCCAATACGCAAAAAAGATTTGGGGTTTTAGAAACCATCTTGCAAAAAGGAAACTTATATGATAGATACTACCGGAACCTTTATGGAGCCCTCTTTCGAGGCATACTTTTATAGACAGATAGAGCTGTGGGGAGAAGAGAAGCAAAGAAGTTTGCAAGATAAGAAAATGGCGATTATAGGGTGCGGCGGGCTTGGCTGCTCTCTTGGAGTCTCTTTGGGCTCAAGCGGAATAGGGGAGTTTCATCTTGTCGATTTCGATAAGGTAAGCGCTCACAACATCCATCGACAGATAGCTTTCAAAGAAGGAGACGAAGGAAGGCTGAAAGCCCATCTTTTAGCCGAAATTATGGAGGATAGATGCTCTTATACCAAAGTTTATCCTCACTGTAAAAAGTTTGAGGATTTCGTAGAGCAAGATAGCGAGAATATCAAACTCGATCTGATAATCGATGCTACCGACAATCTTGAAGTAAGAGGCAAAATAGATAAATTTGCAAAAGAGAGGGGTATTCCTTGGATATACGGTTCCGTTGAGGAGTTTCACGGCCATGTCTGTTTTTTTGAGAAAAGCTCTTTTGACGCTTTTAAGATAACTAATCAGAGTCCGAAAGGAATAGCTGCTCCGATTGTGATATTTATCGCCTCTTTGCAGGCCAATTTGGCTTTGAGATATCTTGTGGGATTGCCTATAAAAAAAGATCTTTTGTATTATGCGAGATTCGATAAAGAGGGCGATTTGGTTGTGGATAAGTTCGGGATGCCTTAATTTGAAGCATAAAAGATAAATAAATTTTATAAGTAAAAAAATTTTTTATATATCGATTTAAAAATTTGTTCTATAATAGATAATATAATTTTTTTAAAGGAGACACGATGGGACTATTTGATTTTGTTAAAGACGTAGGGCATAAGTTGTTCGGATCTAAGGACGAGGCGCCTGAGAAAATTAAGGAGCATATAGAGGAGGATAATCCCGGTATAGAGGGGCTTGAGGTTAGTATGAACGATGACGGAACCGTTTCTCTATCCGGAAAAGCGGCTTCTAAAGAGGCTATGGAAAAGGCCGTGTTGATGGCCGGAAATATAGAGGGTGTTAGCAACGTCGATACGAGCAATCTCGAAGTTCCCGAAGAGGAGAGTGCAGAAGTTAGAGTGGAGTATTATATCATTCAAAAAGGCGATACTCTTTGGAAAATTGCCGAGAAATTTTACGGAAACGGCGCTAAATATACCAAAATAGTGGAAGATAACAAAGAGGTTATCAAAGATCCCGACAAAATCTTTCCGGGACAGAAGATAAGAATCGTTTTAGAGTCTTAAGAGTATGAGAAGAGGACTTTTCTTTCTACTTCTTCTCCCTCTTCTCTTAGAGGCGGGCTGGAATCCTTATAAAGAGGAGAGTAAAAATCTTCGAATCTATACCAAAGATTATAAAATCAATAAAACCATCGAAGCGTTTTTGGAAAAGCAGCCGAAACTGGGGCTATTTTTCCAAAAAGCTTACGGTTTTGCCATATTCCCCATGATCGGTAAAGGCGGAGTGGGTGTGGGAGTCGCTTACGGAGAGGGGAAAGTTTACGAAAAAGGCAATCTCATAGGCAAAAGCAGACTTACTCAAATTACCGTCGGTCTTCAGCTTGGAGGACAGGGATATAGCGAAATTATCTTCTTTAAAGACAAAAAGGCTTTGGATAGATTTAAAAAGGGCAATTTCTCTCTAAGCGCTCAGGCCTCGGCGGTGGTCATCAAAAAGGGAGTCTCCGTGGATATAGATTATGAAGACGGAGTGGCGGTTTTCACTCTCCCTAAAGTCGGCCTTATGTATGAAGCGAGTGTCGGCGGGCAGAAGTTTGATTTTACTCCATACTATTAAAGGCAAAATATGCGTTTTGAAAAATATCCTTTCGAAAAACTAAACGAACTTCTAAAAGATATAACTCCTTGTAAAGATTACGAACCTTTGACTCTAACGATAGGAGAGCCTCAGTTTCAAACTCCTCTCTTCATTCAAGAGGAGCTAAAAAGTAAAACGGCTCTTTTAAACAAATATCCAAAGAGTGCCGGGGAGGAGATCTTAAAAGATTCTATGATCTCTTTTGTAAAAAACAGATTTTTAATAGAGCTTTCGAAAGAGGAGCTTATTCCCACTTTCGGCACCAGAGAGGTTTTGTTTAATTTCCCTCAATTTCTGCTTTTTGACAAAAAAGATCCCAAAATGGCTTT
>JAADDG010000102.1 GCA_013154075.1 Campylobacterota bacterium
ATACTCTTTAGATTCCACCACGTTTACAAATCCTACCGGAAAAACGAGCAAAGCGATATTTTTGGTATCCGCTCCTCTTTGCACCAAAGTATTTATAGCGCCGTATATGAAAGTGGGAGCGTTGCCGCAGCAAAGAATCATAGGCGAATTCTCAAACTCCTCCACAGCCTTTTTAGCCGCCGCATAACTTCTTGTAGTGGATCTCTTTTCGGCTTCTTTAAAAATAGATTCATAATTAGTATAGCAAATTACTTCGTTAGAGTATTTTTGGGTATAAAATTTGCTAAGGCCGCTTTTTATCATATCGGTATCCACTATGATTTTGGCTTTTTTTAATAAGAGATTTTTTATATGAGATACCGCATTTTTAGTAAAATAGATCCCATCTATCACCTCTTTAAAACAGGCCGTAGTGTGAATGAGCCTTTTTACTACCTCTTTTTCTCCTTTTTCAAATTTTTCAAACTCTCTATAATTTTTTATTTCTCTCTCTATCGTCTCAAAAGATTTTAAAGATATATCCTCTCCTATATTTATGGGAGGCTTTTTTACAACAAATCCCAAATCGACTCCTTATTAAATCTAAACATCGTATGAAGATAAGTAGCGTAAATATTATCCTCTCTCCAAGCACCGATATCTTTCTCTTTCCCTCCCTCTTTGTATAGAAGCTCCCCCTTAGGAGGATTTAGAGGCTTGCTATAATGAAAAGCATGCCCCTTTACACCCTTTTGGTCATAGTAATACCCAAGTCTCACTCTTTTGTTTTGCAAAGTAAAATCGATATCCAAAATCCCGCTCATTTTCTTATCATCCACCCTATTTGAGAGATATAAAAGCCCGGCACACTCCCCGTAAATAGAAACTTTCCTATTTGCGGCATCTATCAAAGAGTCTCTAAACCTTTTGGAATCTTTGATTTTCAAATAACAATCCTCACTCTCCACATATCCCCCCGGCAAAAATATAAATCCGGCATCTTTAGGGATCTCCTCATCCCTTTCACTACTTACAAAACAAACCTCCCTAAAAAGCTCTTTTAAATACTCCACATTATCCCTATAAAGAAAAGAGAAACAAGAATCATTAACTATTACGGCCTTCTTATCCAAGACTCTCTTTTCTTTAAAAGATTTTACTTCTAAGCCCCCGCATGATCCCAAACGAGCTATCTTACCAACATCCACGTTTTCTAAAACCTCTCTTGAGATTTTATCCATCTTTGAGAGGTCCCTTAGATCGAGTCCCAAATATCTGCTATTTAAACTCTCAAGATCTTTTCTTATCCATCCCAAAACTTCCAAATCTTTGAAATTTTTCTCTATCTCTTTTTTGATAAGAAGGTAGTGGTTTTTTGAAGAGACTCTGTTTAAAACCACCCCTTTTATGAAAGAATCTTTTCTAAACTCTCTAATACCTTTTATAACGGCACTCAAAGTTATATAACTCCCGCTTGCGTCAAGCACCAAAACCACGGGAATTTTTAAAAGTTTGGAGATATCGTAAGCGCTCGATTGCTTATCCATACCGTCATAATATCCCATAACTCCCTCTATAACCGAAAAAGCTCCCCTGTACTTTTTAAAAAGCCACTTAACGCCTTCTTTGGAGGAGATATAAATATCCAAATTTATAGAGGGTCTATTACAAATCTTTTCATGAAATTGGGGATCTATGAAATCGGGACCTATTTTGAAGGGTGTTACGATATCTTTAAAACGCCTTAAAAGAGCGGCGGTCAAAATGGTTTTACCTTGATTTGAAGCGATCGAGGATATAATAACGGCTTTTTTATACAAACATACGCCTTGTTAGGGTAATATTTTTTTGATAAGATTATACAAAAAACGGGAGAAAAATAGTATGAAAAGATATAGACACTATCAAAAAGATAAAGCGATCCTGCTCTCTTGTTTCGGTTCGGTGGTGGAAGCAAAAAAGTATGAGGATCTAAAAGACTTCATTGAAGAGAAATTTCCGCAAATAGACGTTTTTATCTCTTTTAGCTCAAGATCGGTTATAAAACTGCTTGCAAAAAAAGGATTTTTATACAAAAACCTCCCTCAGCTGTTGGCCGATACCGATATGGCCGGATATAGGAAAATAATCGTATCTTCAATAAACCTTTTCCCGACCGACGAGCACGAAATGGTAAAAAAAACGGCCGAAGGCTTCAAAAATTTCAGCCCCTCACACATCAGAGTAACCAAAGCGATTTTTACGAAATCGAAAGCCACGACCGATTTTCTTCTAAATTTAAATAAAAAAATCTCCAAAAAAGATACGGCAAATCTATTCATTATCCACGGAACACCGCTTTTGGACATAAACGGGAGCGAATCGATCTCGTACGTAGAGAGGATCTTGCCAAAAATTAATCCACTGAATTTTGTCTGTTCGCTTGAGGGATCAAGCCCGTTTTACGCTCTAAAAGAGTATTTTCTAAGGGAATTTGATAGACTGGATGTCAAAAAAGTTCAAATAGTTCCTATGCTTTTGGTAAGCGGAAACCATTTCATAAAAGATATGAACGAAATTACCGATGAACTTGGAGAGTATTTCGAGACGTTCATAGCTTCGCCTCTTACTCAAAGCGAAAAATTCAATCTCATAGAGATGGACGAGATCAGAGAGATAATAGTCAAAAATATCGAAGAAGAAATAGTAAAGCTTGGTGAATGAAAAAACTCTATCTAATATCTTTAGGTCCCGGAGATCCGGAGCTAATCACACTAAAAGCTCTAAAAGCCTTCCAAAAAAGCGAAGCTATCTGCATACCCACAAAAAGCAAAGAAAAAAGCTTCGAAAAATCGACAGCTTATAAAATAGTAAAAGAAATTTTAAAAGAGTTCGATTTGCAAAAGACCCTCTATCCCATATACGTTCCTATGAAATTCAATCCCAAAGATTGGGAGAGGGAGGCGCAAGAGATTTTAGAGTGCTTCGAAAAACACGATACGGTATCTTTCGTCACTTTGGGAGATGCCGCAATTTATAGCACCGTTTATTATATTTTGGATTTTATCAAAGAAAAAAATCCTTCTATTTATGAAAATAGCGAGGTTATTCCCGGTATAACATCCTTTTCTTTAGCTTCCGCCAAAATCAAAAAACCCCTTTGTTTGGGAGACAGCTCTTTGGAGATAGCGCCGTTTTACGGAACCTCCAAAAAAACGAAAGTCTATATGAGAGGAGAGAGGGGAGCTTGCACATCCCACATAAAAGAAAACGGCAAAATATACACTTTCGAGAGATTAACGAGCAAAGATGAAAAGATTTATCCCAAAAAAGTCGATAGTATAAAACACTATATGACTCTTCTTATAGATTTCATATTTTAAAAGGCCTTTTAGATGAAAAAAATCCTTCTTATTTTTCTCTCTTTTTTTATAATCAATCTGCAAGCTAACGATATAGAAAATTTCATAACAAACCTCTACCAAAAAATACTTCTGCGCTCTCCCGATAAAAAGGGGCTTGAGTTTTATATAAAGGCACTAAAAAACGGACAAAGTGCGACAAAAATAGCAAAAATCTTTATAAAAAGCGATGAACTCAAAAAACAA
>JAADDG010000097.1 GCA_013154075.1 Campylobacterota bacterium
AAGGATGCCAAACTCTATCATCAAAACTATTGCGGATGTCTTTATGCTCTAACCAAACAAAGAGAGGAGCAGGAGAGAGTTGCAAGCGAGCTTTTCTCTCCTATCTCCAATCAGATTTTGCCATCTTGTATAGAGGATAAAATCTCTCTTTATGAAAAGAGGATGGAGCTTGAAAAAAATAAAATAGATTACAGAATAAAAAGAGAAAAATTTTTAAATTACAGGCTTCTAAGAGCTTTTGTTAAAGAAAACAAAAAGACGATTCCCTCCTATTTTCTACCTTACTCCTTTTTGAAAAGATCTTTTACTAAAGGAAGAATCGAAGATTGCATAGATAATATTTTTTATTTCAATAGAGAAGAGATAAAATTTATAGAACTCGATTTTTTCAATACCCTTTTAGATTCCAACTACGAAAGCGTAAAAGAGCTCATTTTCAATCCTCCTTCTTTTGAAAAAGAGCTTGAAGTCAGATCGAAAATAGATATCTATCCATATTCACTCTCTCCGATTATCGTTTTGGATAAGATAGATGTTACGCAAAGCAAATATGAAATTTTTTGTGATAGTACTCTTTATCGAGACGTTAGAGAAAATTTAGTAATTTTATGATAATATTACAGGATTTTTATAAAATTTATATAAAATAAGGTAATTTTTCATGCTTGACGTATTGGAAATTCAAAAAATTCTTCCTCACAGATTTCCTTTCTTATTGGTGGATAGAGTTATCGATATAAAAGAGGGTGAATATATAGAAGCGTATAAAAACGTAACTATCGGTGAAAGCGTATTTGAAGGCCATTTTCCGGGGCATCCGATATATCCCGGAGTAATGATTATAGAGGGTATGGCTCAAGCCGGCGGAATACTCGCTTTTAAGAGTATGGATGCCGAGAGTCAGGAAGATACCAAAAACAAAGTGGTATATTTCATGAGCATCGATAGATGCAAATTCAGAAGTCCGGTAAGACCCGGGGATAGACTTGTTTATAAATTGAAAGTGTTGAAACATAAAGGTGCTATCTGGGTTTTGGAAGGTAAAGCTTACGTAGATGGTAAACTCACTACGGAAGCGGAACTAAAAGCGATGATAGTAGATAAATAATGAGTAAAATTCACAATACCGCAATCATAGAGAAGGGAGCGGTAATAGGAGAGGATGTAGAGATAGGCCCTTACGCCTTCATCTCATCCCAAGCCAAAATAGCAAACGGCGTAAAAATTATGCAAGGTGCCCAAATTCACGGCGATACCGAGATAGGTGAAAAAAGTAGTATTTTTTATAACGCCGTAATAGGTTCTATTCCTCAAGATTTGAAATACAGAGGAGAAAAAGTCAAGCTAATTATCGGTAAAAATAATAAAATAAGAGAGTTTACGTTTCTAAATCCAGGAACCGAAGGCGGCGGAGGCGTAACTAAAATAGGGGATAACAATCTTATTATGGGCTATGTCCATATAGCTCACGACTGCATTATCGGAGATAACAATATTTTTGCAAATGCCGTGACGCTTGCCGGGCATGTCGAAATTGGAAACAACGCCGTAATAGGCGGGATGACTCCCGTCCATCAGTTTGTGAAGATAGGTGATTTCGCGATGATAGGCGGAGCGAGTGCCGTTGCGCAAGATATTCCTCCGTACTGCCTTGCCGAAGGAAACAGAGCGGTTGTTAAGGGATTGAATCTTGTAGGTCTTAGAAGACATTTTGAAAGAAAAGAGATAGATATTTTAAAAAGGGCTTTTAAGGAGATATTTTTATCCGGGAAGTCTATAAGCGAGGCGGCAAGGGAGCTTTTGCAAAAAAGTGATAACGATAAAGTTAGAAACCTATGTAATTTTATATTGAATACCAAAAGGGGAATACCTTTCGAAAGGAAAAAAGATAAATGAAAAAGTGCAGTTTTTGTAAATCGAAAGAGAGCGAGCACAATAGACTTATTGCCGGAAACGGCGTTTATATATGTGAAAACTGCGTGCTTTCCGCTTATAAAATATTTTTTGGAGACGAAGAGGGTGAGAGCGAGGAGAGGAAAATCGATCACGATCTGCTCTCTCCAAAAGAGCTAAAAGCCATTTTGGACGAATATGTAATAGGACAAGAGAGAGCCAAAAAGATTTTTGCGGTGGGAGTTTACAACCACTATAAAAGGATTTTCAAAAAAGATCTTATCAAAGATGACGATACGGAGCTTCAAAAATCGAATATCCTTTTGATAGGACCTACCGGAAGCGGTAAAACTCTAATGGCTCAAACTTTGGCTAAGTTTTTGGATGTGCCTATCGCCATAACCGATGCTACGAGTTTGACTGAAGCCGGATATGTGGGCGAAGATGTGGAAAATATTCTAACAAGACTCCTTCAAGCCGCTGACGGCGATATAGAGAAAGCTCAGCAAGGTATAGTTTTTATAGACGAGATAGATAAAATTGCAAGACTTGGAGAAAACAGATCGATTACGAGAGACGTTTCCGGTGAGGGTGTGCAACAGGCTCTTTTGAAACTGATAGAGGGAAGTGTCGTAAACATTCCTCCAAAAGGGGGCAGAAAACATCCGAATCAAGATTTCATTCAGATAGATACCACAAATATCCTTTTTGTATGCGGAGGAGCTTTTGACGGTCTTACCGACATCATAAAAAGACGAATCGGCGGAAACGTTTTGGGATTCAATCAAGAAAAGAGAGGCAAAAAAGAGGAAGAGGATCTAATCCATCTCGTAGAGCCCGATGATTTAGTCCATTACGGGCTTATTCCCGAGCTTATCGGAAGACTTCATACGATAGCCACCTTGAATCAACTTACCGAAGATGATATGGTAAGAATTCTTACCGAGCCTAAAAACGCTCTTGTCAAACAGTACCAAAAACTTTTCGCTATTGATAACGTAAAACTTACTTTCGAAGATGAAGCCATAAGAGCTATTGCGAGAAAGGCTATCGCAAGAAAGACGGGTGCGAGAGGTCTTAGGGCCATTATGGAAGAGATTATGGTGGATATTATGTATGAACTTCCCGAATTTGCGGGATATGAGATAATAATAACCAAAGATGTTGTCGAAAAAGGCGTCAAGCCTCTTTATATCAATAAAAAAAGCGCGTAGAGGGATAGGGATATGCTATTAGATCAAATTGCCGGTTTCTTTTCGAATGATATGAGTATCGATCTTGGAACCGCAAATACTATCGTTTTGGTAAAAGGAAAGGGAATAGTCATAAACGAGCCCTCGGTCGTAGCCGTTATGAAAAATAAATATGGAAAGCAGAAAATTTTGGCCGTAGGGCATGAGGCTAAAGAGATGGTCGGTAAGACTCCGGGAAATATAGAAGCTATAAGACCTATGAAAGACGGAGTTATAGCCGACTTTGACATAACCGAAAAGATGATTAGATACTTTATAGAAAAGTCTCATGAGAGAAAAAGTTTTCTTAGGCCGAGAATTATTATCTGTGTGCCTTACGGATTGACTCAGGTGGAGAGAAAAGCCGTTAAAGAGTCGGCGATGAGTGCGGGTGCGAGAGAGGTGTTTTTGATAGAAGAACCGATGGCGGCGGC
>JAADDG010000032.1 GCA_013154075.1 Campylobacterota bacterium
TTTTTATTTCCAACAACAACCAAGGCGTTGAATCTGAATCTTCTACCACCCTTTACAACTTTCGTTACTCTGCCGATATTTACAATGGTTTCTTCAAATTCTTCTCTATTATACTTTTCCATTCCGTACCCTTATAATTTGATTCCGTCTTCTCTTAAAGTATCGGCAAAAGCCGCTACCACGCCGTGATACTTATAGCCGTTTTTGTCGAAAACGACTCTCTCTATCCCTTTAGCTTTCAAAGCTTCGCTAAAAGCTTTCGCTACCGCAACGGCTCCCTCTTTGTTGGCTCTAACGCCGAGTTTCGCACCGTCAGCGGCCGCTAAAGTGTGTCCTTTAGTATCATCGATCGCTTGAGCGTAAAAGTGTCTGTTGGATTTAAAAACGGTAACTCTCGGAGCCTCCTTAGTTCCGTAGATTTTTCCTCTAACTCTTCTTTTTCTCTTATCTCTAAGAGCGTTCTTTTTTATCAAAAGTTTTCTTCTCATATCAGACACCCCTATTTCTTAGCCGTTTTACCGGCTTTTCTAATAATCACTTCATCAACGTATTTAACACCTTTACCTTTGTAAGGCTCAGGCGGTCTGAAGCTTCTTATCTCGGCCGCAATCTGTCCGACAACTTGCTTGTCGTCACCTTTTATCGTAATGATGTTTTTCTCTACTTTTATCTCCACATCTTTTGGAAATTCATAATTGATAGGATGTGAAAATCCAAGCTGAAGCTCAAGAACATTTCCTTTAACGGCGGCTCTATAACCCACACCGTTAATCTCGAGCTTCTTTTCGAAACCTTGAGTCAAACCTATTACGATATTGTTGGCCAAACTTCTATAAGTTCCCCAAAAGGCTCTGCTTTGTCTGTCGTCTCCTTTCGGAGAGAAAACGATCTTATTATCTTCTATTTTAACATCAACGTTATTTTTAGTTTCCAATTCTTTAGTGACGTTGCCCTTCTTAAAAAGAAGTTTGCTTCCGTCAACCTTCACCTCTATTCCGCTTGGAATATCAACAGGCTGTTTTCCGATTCTCGACATATTTATTATCCTTTTTTATTTGTCTACGATATTTAAAATATCGAATGCCATAAAAAATTTTACCAGATACTGCAAATAACTTCGCCGCCTACGCCCTCTTTGTAAGCGACATCGTTAGGAAGCACCCCTTTTGAAGTGCTAACTACGATAGTTCCATATCCGTTTTTAAATCTTTTAATCTCTTCTTTGCCTCTATAGATTCTTCTTCCCGGTTTGGAAATTCTTTTGATTTCCGTAATAACCGGCTGATTGTTCTCATATTTCAAAACTACGTTGATATATTTTTTATTTCCCGGTTCCTCAACTACGTTATAACTCTCGATATATCCCTTTTTTTGGAAAATATCGATAATAGACTCCATCAATTTGGAGTGAAGAAGTTGAGTTGTCTCCAACTTTCTCATAGAAGCATTTCTAATTCTTGTTAATCCGTCAGCTACTATATCGTTTAGCATTTCTATCCCTTACCAACTAGCTTTTTTAACGCCGGGCAATAACCCTTCGCTTGCCATTTTTCTTAAGCAAATTCTGCAAAGACCGAAATCTCTATAAACAGAGTGAGGTCTGCCGCAAATTTGGCATCTCGTATAAGCTCTTACCTTGAATTTCGGTTTTCTTTTAGCTTTTGCAATCATTGATTTTTTCGCCATCTTATCGACCTTTCGCAAATGGTAAACCGAGTGCTTCTAAAAGTTTAAAAGCCTCTTTATCGTTATCCGTTGTCGTAGTTATGGATATGTTCATACCGTGAGTTCTCAAAATGTTATCGTACTCAACCTCAGGAAACATCAACTGCTCGTCAAGTCCGAAATTGTAGTTTCCTCTTCCGTCAAATCCGTTTCTCGGAAGACCTCTAAAGTCTTTCACTCTCGGAAGTGCGATAGAGATAAGTTTGTCCAAAAATACATACATTCTATCGCCTCTTAGAGTAACTTTAACTCCAACGGGAAATCCCTCTCTTACTTTAAAACCGGCAACGGATTTTTTAGCTACGGTAACAACCGCATGCTGACCGGCTATAAGAGAGATAGTGTCTTGAATATTTTGCATAAGTTTAGAATCTTTAGCCGCCCAACCGGCACCTACGCTTATAACTATCTTCTCAAGTGCAGGGATAAGCATAGGGTTTTTGAAATCAAACTCTTTTTGCAAAGCCGGTTTGACTTCATTTTGATATTTCTCTTTCAATCTTGCAACCATTCTTTACCCTTCCACTTTAGCAACATTGGAGATATCGATAGGCATCTCTTTTTGAATAAATCCGCCTTCAGGATGCTTTTCGCTCGGCTTGATAGCCTTTTTTACGACCTTGCATCCGGCAACTATCACTTGTCTTTTAGAAGGGATCACTTTTAAAACTTCTCCCTCTTTACCTTTATCGTCACCGGTGATAATTCTAACTTTATCACCCTTTTTTATCTTCAATTTAACCGCCATTACAACACCTCCGGCGCAAGAGAAACGATTTTCATGAAATTGGCATATCTTACTTCTCTGCTTACAGGACCGAAAATTCTCGTTCCTATAGGCTCGTTTTTATTATCCAAAATAACGGCGGCATTCTCGTCGAATCTGATCAATGAGCCGTTTTCTCTTTGAATCTCTTTTTTGGTTCTAACCACAACGGCTTTTACGACTTGACCTTTTTTTACTTTTCCGTTCGGAATAGCTTTTTTAACGGAAGCTACGATAACGTCTCCCACACTTGCATATCTTCTTTTACTGCCGCCTAAAACTTTAATACACATAATCTCTTTAGCGCCGCTGTTATCGGCAACGGCCAACCTTGTAAAACTCTGAATCATTATTCTACTCCTGAAGAGACAATCTCTTTGAGTCTAAAAGTCTTTCTTTTAGACAACGGACGACACTCGATAGCCAAAACGGTATCGCCGATTTTCGTCTCGTTTCTTTCGTCATGAACAAGATACTTTTTAAATCTTTTAACGATTTTGTGATATCTGGGATGAACGACTTTTCTTTCAACCAAAACGGTAGCGGTTTTGTCTCCCGCTTTTTTGATCACTTTTCCTTGTATTACTCTTTTATACGCCATAGCCAAGCCTTAACCGTTTAATCTTTTAGCTGATATCGCCGTATTGATTCTGGCAATATCTTTTCTAACTTCTCTAATTTCGTTAGGATTTGTAAGCTGCATAGTTTTTAGTTTAGCTCTAAGCTTAAAAAGCAGCATCTTTTTTTCTTTCAAGAGCTCTTGAAGCTCTTTTACGTCTTTATCCTTGATCTCAGTATATTTCATTTTCATTATCCCTTGTGACTATTTTTGTCTTAAAAGGAAGTTTATGCATAGCAAGAGTCAAAGCCTCTCTCGCAAGCTCCTCGCTAACTCCCGCCATCTCATAGATAATGCGTCCGGGCTTGATATTCATAACCCACTTCTCAACGGCACCCTTACCTTTACCCATTCTTGTCTCAAGAGGTTTTTTGGTAAGAGGCTTGTCAGGGAATACTCTAATCCAAGTTTTAGCTTGTCTTTTTACGTGTCTTGTCATCGC
>JAADDG010000085.1 GCA_013154075.1 Campylobacterota bacterium
TATCGCTTTGATAGCGAACCTCTTTTTGATCGTGGCCGTTATGGCTTTGTTTGGAGCTACGTTGACGCTTCCGGGAATGGCGGGTATCGTTCTGACTGTCGGTATGGCTGTTGATGCCAACGTAATTATCAACGAAAGAGTCAGAGAGCTGCTTAGAGAAGGAGTTAGCGTAACCAAAGCGATAGAGCAGGGGTATGCCAACGCTATGAGCGCCATTTTGGATGCCAATATCACGACTCTTATAGCGGCCGTTATTTTGTACGCTTACGGAACGGGTCCTATAAAGGGTTTCGCTATTACGATGAGTATAGGTATTTTGGCCTCTATGCTTACGGCTATTTTGGGAACGCACGGAATTTATGAGTATCTTCTTCCAAAAATTGAGAGAAGTAAAAATTTGAAATTTTGGTTCGGAATCGAGAGGAAGGCTAAGTAATGGAGATTTTTAAAAGCGATAAAATTTATGACTTTATGGGAAAGAGCAAGTTTTTTATAACTCTTTCTCTTATTTTGGTTTTGGCTTCCTATTTGATCCTTTTTACAAGAGGGCTTAATTACGGTATCGATTTTGCCGGCGGTACTTTGGTACAGCTAAAATATGAAAAAAAGGCTCCAATAAAGCAGATAAGAGAGGATTTGAAAAAGGATCCGATGTTTAAAGACGCTTCTATTACGGAGTTTGGATCTCCAAACGAAGTGGTTATCAGATTTTCCACAAGCTCCTCCTCCGTTGGAGTGGATATCGGAGATAAAGTTAGAACTCTTTTGAAAAATACCGGAAAATTTGAGGTTAGAAGAGTCGATATGGTGGGGCCTAAAGTCGGAAACGAGCTTAGAGAAAAGGGTCTGATGGCGATGGTTTTATCCATAATCGCCATTTTGATCTATGTGGCCTTTAGATTCGAGTGGAGATTCGGTTTGGCCGCTATTTTGGCTTTGGTTCACGATGTCTCTATATCTTTGGGATTTGTTTCTTTATTTCAAGTGCCGGTGAATTTGGATATTTTGGCCGCTATTTTGACGATCATGGGATACTCTCTAAACGATACGATTATCGTATTTGACAGAATCAGAGAAGGAATCAAAGAGTCCAAATCCGTAGATCTTTTTACCGTTATAAACGAATCGGTAACCAAAACTCTCTCAAGAACGACGCTAACTTCACTAACCACTTTCTTTGTGGTTTTGACTCTCTATCTATTTGGAGGAGAGATTATAAAAGGATTTAGTTTTACGCTTCTTGTAGGTATCATCGTGGGAACTTACAGCTCGATTTTCGTGGCTTCTCCGCTTCTTAAATGGCTTGGTTTCAGTATAGAGGATTTTAGAAAGAAAGAGGCCGAGAAAGAGAAGAGAAGAAGAGAGAAAGAGAAAATGAGACAGATGTATGAAGGCGGAGTGGTTTAAAGGATAGGCAATGGATTGGGGAAAGGTAATATATACGTTTTTTACGTTGATGAGTTTGACGACGACGGCGGGGTTTTTGTATGAACAAAACGCCGTCACTCTTTTTATAGCCGCTTCTATCAATGTGGTTTCCACGCTTTTGAAGATAGGAGTCAAAAATATCCTTGCGGCCGAACTTTTCGCAAGCTCTTTGGTGGCAGATCTTCACCTTATCCCCGCCTTTTTATTCGTACAACTGGAGTACAATCTCAAACTCGCTATCGCTTTGGCCATAGGAGCGGTTGTGGCCAATATCTTTTCTATGGCTTTGGTTTTGGTTGAAGCCGCAAAAAGCAAAGAAGAATTTTAATTTTGAGGATGAAGAATGGAGTATAAGCCTTCTGAAATAGAGAAAAAGTGGCAAAAATTTTGGGAAGAGACAAAGGCTCACGAGCCTGAGGAAAATTATGAAAAACCCAAAAAATATATTCTTAGCATGTTCCCTTATCCAAGCGGAAGAATGCATATGGGGCATGTAAGAAACTATACTATCAGCGATGCTTTTGCAAGATATTTTAGAAAAGCCGGTTTTAACGTGCTTCATCCGATGGGATGGGACGCATTCGGAATGCCTGCGGAAAATGCGGCTATAAAGCATAAAGTCCATCCCAAAAAGTGGACTTATGAGAATATTGACTATATGAGACAAGAGTTTCAGAATATGGGACTCTCTTTTTCAAGAGAGAGGGAGTTTGCCACTTGCGATCCTCTCTACTCCAAACATGAGCAAAAAATATTTATTCAGATGTGGCAAAACGGTCTGATTTATAGAAAAAAATCTCTTGTAAACTGGTGCGAGACTTGTCATACCGTTTTGGCTAACGAGCAGGTTATAGAAGGGTGCTGCTGGAGATGCGATAATCCTATCGTTCAAAAAGAGATGTATCAATACTTTGCCAAAATTACGAAATATGCAAAAGAGCTTTTGGACGATTTAAAGAAACTTGAGAAAGGCTGGCCTCCTCAAGTTATTACAATGCAGAGAAATTGGATAGGGGAAAGCGAAGGTTTGGAGTTTGATTTCAAACTTGATGAAGAATCTATTAAAAAACTTGACGGAAAGATAGATAGATTTTCCGTTTTCACTACCAGAGCCGATACGATCTACGGAGTCACTTACGCCGCTTTGGCTCCCGAGCATGAGATAGTTTTAGAGCTTCTAAAAAGCGATATTTTGGACAAAGAGACTAAAGATAAAATCAAAAGAATGCAAGCCGTTCCTCCAAGAGAGAGGGGAAACAGGGAGAAAGAGGGTATTTTTACCGGTCTTTACGCGATTCATCCTCTAACGGGCGAGAAGGTGCCGATTTGGATAGCCAATTTCGTAATCGTGGAGTATGGAAGCGGAGCCGTTATGAGTGTGCCTGCTCATGACGAGAGAGATTTCGAGTTTGCCAAAAAGTATGATCTTCCCATAAAGTATGTGATAAAGCCTAAAGATGGAGATATAGATCCTTCCAAAGCTTTTACGCAACCGGGAGTTATGATAAACTCAAACGGTTTTGACGGGATGGATAGTCAAGAGGCAAAGAGTGAGATTATAAAGCTTTTTGAAGAAAAAGGACTCGGTAAGAAGGTAATAAATTATAAGCTTAGAGATTGGGGACTTAGTAGACAGAGATATTGGGGAACGCCGATACCTTTGATTCATTGCGAAAAATGTGGAATAGTGGAGGTGCCTTTCTCCGATCTTCCCGTAACTTTGCCGGATGATGTGGAGATTACGGGAGAGGGCGGAAATCCTTTGGAGAAACATCCTACGTGGAAATATGTAAAATGTCCTAAGTGCGGCGGCGATGCTCTTAGAGAGACTGATACTTTGGATACGTTTGTAGAGAGCAGCTGGTATTTTCTAAGATACGCCACCCCAAGAAGATATTGGGAAGATAAGGTTGTAGATAAAGAAAGCGTCGATTACTGGATGAGCGTAGATCACTATATCGGCGGAATAGAGCATGCCATTTTACACCTTTTGTATTCGAGATTTTTTACAAAAGTGATGAGAGATCTTGGATATGTGGATGTGGATGAACCTTTCGAGAAGCTCTTGACTCAAGGAATGGTG
>JAADDG010000005.1 GCA_013154075.1 Campylobacterota bacterium
AAATCTGCTAAAAAAAGGAGTGTTTGAGAAATATCTCCCGCAAACGGCTATATTTTCGGCTTTACTCTCCCTTTTTACATCATTTGCCAAAGAGCCCAAAAATTCACCTAAAGATTCGAAAATGGAGTAAGCTATTAATCTCTTATCGGCTTTTGCGAGCCTGTAACTGATAATTGAAGCAAAAAAGGCCGCAAAATCGAACTTCCCATCCTCGCTTACTCTGCAATCTACGGCCACGCCCCCTTTACCGGAAAAGTTTAAAGAAAGTCTATCAAGCTCCTCAAATCCGCCTTCCAAATCGAGCAAAACGGAAGCAAGATAGAAGGGATCCTCAAATTCCCCTTCCAAACTCTCCACCTTTTCATAAAGAGAGGGCATTTTCTCTTTGAAATTCTCAATAAGCCTATCGGAACCCTCTCTAAGATCCTTTATCTTATCCAAAATATTTTCATAAGAGCCAAACTCGAATATCTTTTTTATTTTTCCATCTTTATAAAACGTCATAAAACTACTTTTGGAAAAATAGATTCCCACACTCTCGCTATCCAAAGCCCTATTTTCGGCCAAAACCGATAAAATCGCAAAAACTCCCCTATCTTTTTTCTCAAAAACCTTAAACTTTTTCCCGCTTTCTATAGGAAGCAGATCGATTTTGTCTATAAGAGTCCCTCTACCAAAAAAGAGCGCTCCATAGGGCTTATCTACCGCTTCACTCTTTTGAAAAGGGAAAAATTTGGGATAAAGCGCCCTATCACCCTTTGCAAAAAACCTATTTTTCTTATTGATAAAGTACTCTATATCCTCCTGCTCATTTATCGGCAGATCGAAATCCAACACCAAATTGTAATCATCCTCTAAAGAAGCCTCTTTGAAAAAGAGATACTCAACTCCCAAATTCTGGCACTCTTTTGCAAAAAGTACGCTTACTGTGCAATCAGCGGCTTTGAGCCTTTTTACGCTTCCTATCTTCTTTTGAAGCTCTTCATCGGCTAAAGTGGCTTTGATTTTGGGTTTCTCGATACTAAAAAGAGCTCTTATCTCATCTTTCAAAAGCAAAAAGTTGTTTTTCACCCTGTTTGCGTCGGTAATGAAAATATCCATCTCTTTTGCAGGTTCTTTTTGAAAGATTTTATATCCGTTTAGAGTTTTTATCAAAACCCTATCACCCCCGCTTACAGCCAGAGCCAAAAGAGAGAAAATATCTTTATACTCTTTGCTCTCATTAGCCCACATCATTTTGGTTTTTTTCCTATTTTCAAGCCTCACAGGAATAGCACACTCGCTGCAAGAGATTAGAGGAAAATCTTTTCTAAAAGGATTCTCTTTCATCTCCTCTTGACACTTTTTGCAAGTTTGAAAAGGAAAAAGAAGGGAGTTTTCTCTCTTGTAGGGATAGGACTTGACAAAAGCGTAAGCAAACCCGCACCCATTGCAGAAAGTGAAAGGATAATAATACCTTCTTGAAGAGGGATTAAACAGCTCTTTCATACACCTTTTGCAAAGCCCTAAATTTCTCGCTATCTTTACAGGAAAATCATCTTCTAAAAACTCTCCCTTTTGCACCTTCACATCGCCCATAAAAACGGAAGAGGGCAAAAGATCCTCAAGCTCTCTCAAAAACAGATCGAAATTTTCACTATTCTCATCCGCGCAGATATCTATACGGCCATCTTTTAAAACGGTTCTTATTTTGATAGAGCAAAAATCGGCCACCAATTTTATATAGTTTTGAATATAGTTTTGACGGGAATCAAACCCTATGGAGATGATCATTAAAAAGTCCTTTTAGAGATTTTTCATAGAAGGGTTGTTGTAGTTTTCGATAATATCTTCCAAAGAGGTTTTACTTTTCTCTCTAACCTCTATTCCGGCTCTCTCTATCTCTTTTACCGCCTCATTTACCAAGGAGAGGAAATTTCTCTTCATATCTTCACTCAAATCTATCTTAACGCTCTCTATATCTTTGGGAACGATACCGATCACATTCACTTTCGCCATCTTATCAAGCATGGAGCAGATCTCAAGCATCTCGAGCACTTCCACTTCATGAGCCGTTTTTCTGTAGCTTCCAAGCCCCATTAAAACTTCACTCGGCAAATTATACACCGATCCCGGTTCATCCTCTATCGAAACCGTATCCAAAATGATCACTTTATCATATGTCTGATAATAGCCCATCAATTTAAATCCGAGCGTCCCGCCGTCTACAATCTCGATGGAGGGGGAGAAGGAGAAATTCTCCTTTAAATATTTAGCCGCATAGACTCCCACTCCCTCATCTTTAAAGAGAATATTTCCTATTCCGATAACCGCTATCTTTTCCAAACGAAACCTTTAATTTTTTTTGAATTTATATCCGCCAAATACGATAGAGATATCTCCCTCTCTCCAAAAGATCGTTCTCCATACCACATAATAGATATGAAACATCACCCAAGCGATTATCAAATACATCGTATAGTGGTGAGAGATTCTCACATCCATCAAAGTCCCGCCGCATACGCTTATAGTCCAATCGGTAGCCACATGAAGTATCCAAGGCCACCATTTACCGATAGAGCTAAGCCCTGATTCAAGACCGTGGACATATAGCTGAAGCCCCGTTAAAAGCATCCACAAAAGAAGCAGATGGAAAATCGTAAAAAAGACTACATGAAAGCTATCCTCATGGGAGCTATCAAACTTTTTAACTCTATTAAACGTAAAGAGATTTGTTAAAACGGCAAAAAACTCGGATATATTCTTGCTGTTTGGAATAAGCTTTTTGTAGGGCTTTTCGAATCTGCTAAAAAAGTAAAGATAGGCTATCACTATGGAACTTACGTCAAAAATGATAGCCGCCATAAAGTGAATCCATCTATTCCAAGCCATCACATATTTATCCACCGCAGGTTCCGCAATCAGAGTCTGATAATAGGGATGGCCTATATAAAGGCCCGTAATTACAGCGGCTACCATACAGATGGCCACTACCCAGTGATTGACTCTCATAAAGAGAGTCATCCTTTTTACTCTTTTATATTTCGCTCTTTTCATCTTATCCCCCTTAGATAGAACAAGAGGTATTTACTTTAAACTCTCCTAAGCTCTTTCCTTTCGTATCTACGATATGCACCGCACACGCGATACAAGGATCGAAACTGTGGATAGTTCTCAAAATCTCCAAAGGCTCGTCAGGCTTCGCCACCTTCGTCCCTATCAAACTCGCCTCATAAGCTCCCATTCTGTTTTTATAGTCTCTTGGAGCGGCATTCCACGTAGAAGGAACCACCGCTTGATAATTTACCACTTTTCCGTCTTTGATTCTCACCCAGTGTCCAAGAGCACCCCTTGGAGCTTCCGCAAGGCCGTATCCTTTGGCATCCTTACTAACTACGTCAAAATCAAACTCCGTCCACGTAGAGAGATCTCCCATAGCTACGTTTTTGGCAAGCTCATCGGTCCACTCTACCATAGCGTCCGCCATCAACTCGGTCTCAATCGCTCTTGCCGCAGTTCTTCCCACGGT
>JAADDG010000015.1 GCA_013154075.1 Campylobacterota bacterium
GCGGTTGCCAAAAAGGCTATTTATGAGGATAGAGAGGAGATAGTTGTATTTTTCATTAGAGGAAGCGATACTCTTCAAGAGACCAAAGCCATAAATGCCGTGGGAGCTTTGGATCTGGAGGATGCGAGCGAAGAGGAGCTTGAGAGAGAGGGGCTTGTACCCTATTTCATAGGGCCTTTGAATGAAAAGTTTAAATTCGTTATAGATGAGGAGCTAAGAGACGAAGAGAATCTCATATGCGGCGGTAATAAAAAAGATTATCATTATGTAGGATTTGATTTCAAAACTTTGAAAAATCCTAAATATGCCGATTTGATTGAGGTAAAAGAGGGAGACAGGTGTCCAAAATGCGGCGGAGAGCTTATAAAAACGAGAGGAATCGAAGTGGGGCATATTTTCCAGCTTGGAGAGAGATACTCCGAACCTCTAAACGCCACCTTTTTGGATGAAAACGGCAAAGCTAAGCCTTTTGTAATGGGAACTTACGGTATAGGCGTAAGCCGTCTTGTAGCCGTCATTATAGAACAGCATCATGACGATAAAGGGTGCATTTGGACCAAAACCACCGCTCCGTATCTGTTGGATATCGTCGTTAGCGATCCTAAAAATGGGGAACAGTTGGAGTTTGCGGAAAATTTATACAATAAATTGAAAAATGAGAATAAAGAGGTTATAATTGACGATCGCAAAGAGAGATTCGGCTTTAAGATGAAGGATTTCGAGCTTATAGGTTTCCCTTACGCTTTGATAGTCGGTAAGGGGCTGAAAGATGGAATCGTGCAGCTTGTCGATAGAAAAACTCTTGAGAAAGAGGATATACCTATCGACAAACTCGATGAAAAGATTGCGGAGATATTCGATTGATATACTTTTTGATTTACCTCTTTTTGGAGGTGGTTATAAGCGTAAATATAGCGAGTAAAATAGGGGGAGTGGCTACTTTTTTCGAGCTTATACTAAGTGCCGCTTTGGGATTTTTTCTGCTTTCCAATTCAAGATATACCGTCTTTGAAAGTATGAGATCTTTGGCAAACGGCGAAATTACGATAGAGGAGTTTAATAAACTCAATCTTTTTTCTATGCTTGGGGCTATTTTGCTGATTTTGCCGGGATTTTTTAGCGATATTTTGGGAATTTTGCTTCAATTTAGTTTTTTCGGAACCCTTTTTGCCAAAAAAATTCTTCATTTGAAATCGAGAAAAAAGAGAGATGATTTCACTCCTAACGAAGAGATAGAAGTTATAGACGTAGAGATTATAGAAGAGAAAGATAGATTGTAGATGAAAGGAGTCTATATGAGTAGATTTATAAAAATATTTTTTATTGTTTTAAGCCTACAGCTTATTTTATCGGCTAAAGCTTTAAGCCAACAGGAAGTGGATAAAAAAATTACCGAAGCCGTAAAACATGCTATCAGAGTGGGAAAAAATTTCAAACTAAAAGATGTAAAGATAAAGGCCAAAAAGAAATTAAAACAGCCTAAAGGTTGGAGCGCTTACTTTTTGGATATCTTTTTGGAAGTTAAAAAAGATCACAACAAAACCGAGCTCATTCAGGCGGTGGATACCGTTTTTTCGGACGGAACGTATTTGGCGAAAGATCTTTTGAATTTGAAGACCGGAAGAAGTATCAAAAGAGAGGTGGCTTTGGATCTGACTCCTAAATATTATAGAAAAGATCATTTAATAGCCGGAAATTTCAACGCCAAAAATAAACTTGTAGTTTTTAGCGATCCTCAATGTCCGTTTTGTCAGGATTTCGTACCGGAGCTTATAAAATTCGTACAAGAGCATCCGAAAGATTTCGCTCTTTTTTATTATCACTTTCCGCTTGATGTGATTCATCCCGCCTCTCCGACTCTAATTAGGGTGATGCTTGCCGCTCAAAAAAAGCTTAAAATGGATGAGGGGGATTTTCTTATAAAAGTGTATGAACACTATTTCGATATTCCTACCACCAATGAAGATAAAATTATCGAAACTTTCAACAAAGCTTTCAAGACAAATATCACCAAAGCCGACATTCACACTCCGGATATCGAAAAGAGAGTCAAAGAGGATTATAAAATGGCCGAAAATCTCGCTATCAGCGGAACGCCGGCGTTTTATATCAACGGTAAAAAAGATCCTACAAGAAGCAAACATCTAAAGATGGTAAAAGACAACAAATCCAAAAAATAGAGAGAGAAGAAATGAAAAAGCTGATTATCGCTACGCGCGGAAGCAAACTTGCTCTTTGGCAATCCAATCATATAAAAGATCTTTTGGAAAAAGCTCATAAAGGGCTTGAAGTGGAGCTTAAGGTTATGAAAACCAAAGGAGATAAGATCTTGGATACTCCTTTGGCAAAGATCGGAGGTAAAGGACTGTTTACGAAAGAGCTTGAAGAGGCGATGTTAAGAGGAGAGGCTCATATAGCGGTTCATAGTCTAAAGGACGTTCCTACGGAGTTTCCAAAAGGGCTTATCTTAAGCGCTATAACCAAAAGAGAGGATGTAAGAGACGCTATGCTGAGTCAAAAATATCCCTCTTTAGACGAGCTTCCGCAAGGAGCGGTAGTCGGCACTACCAGCCTTAGAAGAAGAATGCAGATCTTGCAGTTTAGGCCGGATCTTGAGATAAAGAATCTAAGAGGCAATGTCGATACGAGAATCAAAAAGCTAAAGGACGGAGAGTACGACGCCATCATTTTGGCTACGGCGGGAGTGAAGAGGCTCGGTCTTACCGATAGCGTAAACTATTTCTCTCCGATTTCCGTCTCCGTGATGATTCCGGCGATGGGGCAGGCGGCTTTGGGAATAGAGAGTATAGACGATGAAGAGGTAAAGAAGATAGTCTCCGTTTTGCATGATGAGGATGCTTATATCGAAACCAAAATAGAGAGAGATTTTGTAGAGATTTTGCAAGGCGGATGTCAGGTGCCTATCGGCGTAAACGCAAAACTTCAAGACGACTCTATCACCGCAAGGGCGATAGTGGGACTTCCGGACGGCTCGGAAGTGATCAGGGAAAAAGTCGTAACCGCCAAAACCGATTACGGAATGGTGGGAAAAGAGCTTGCGGATATGATGATAGAAGCGGGAGCCGTGAAGCTTCTAAAAAGAGCCGAAGAGATGGCTTTGAGAGATATTTTGTAAAAGAGGCTTTATGAGAGAGTATTTGGAACTTTTGAAAGAAAACGGCCTTTTGAAGGTCATCGAAGATGAGCTGGATATAGATCTTGAGATTCCCCATATAGCCTATATCGAGGTGAAAAAGAGAGATTCCAAAGCTATTTTGTTCAAAAATCCGGTATCGAAAAGATTAAATAAGAAGTTCGATACTCCCGTTTTGATGAATCTTTTCGGATCTTTTAAGGCTACGGAGCTTTTTTTGGGTAAAAGAGCCGACGATATCGCCGAAGAGATAGAAGATCTTTTGCATCTAAAGCCGCCTTCCTCTTTCCAAGACAAACTCTCTTTGTTTGCGAAACTTTTCCACTTGAAAAACGTCTTTCCAAAAAG
>JAADDG010000050.1 GCA_013154075.1 Campylobacterota bacterium
AATTTGCACCCAGATAGTAGGTTTTAACATCCTTATTTTCCGATACTTCTTTAGCGGTTCCGCTTGCAAGAAGCATTCCGTCTTTTATGACGTAAGCCCTATCGCAGATAGATAGAGTCTCTCTTACGTTGTGATCCGTAATCAAAACGCCTATATTCATCATCTTCAAATCATTGATAATCTTTTGGATATCCTCCACAGCTATCGGATCGACTCCGGCAAAAGGCTCATCAAGTAGCAAAAATTTGGGAGTAATCGCCAAGGCTCTCGCTATCTCGCAACGTCTTCTCTCTCCGCCACTTAAATGAATTCCCTTTCTCCTTCTAATAGGCTCTATATTTAGAAGCTGCAAAAGCTCCTCGGTCTTATTCATAGCCTCTTCCCTATTGCCGTAAGCTACTTCGGCAGCCATCATAATATTATCTTCTACGCTCAAATCTTTGAAAATACTCGATTCTTGAGGCAGATAACCTATACCGTTTCTTGCTCTCTCGTGAAAAGGGAGATTGGAGATATCTTGATCGTCCAAATAGATATTTCCATTGGTTACGTCTATAAGTCCGCATATCATATAAAAAGTCGTAGTTTTACCGGCTCCGTTTGGTCCAAGCAGCCCCACAACTTCTCCACTGCTGACGTGCAAAGAAAAATCTTTGATAATAACAGTTTTTTTTATAATTTTTTGCAGATGCTCGGCTCTAAGCTCATGATTTGGCCTACCCATGCTTTATCCTATACACTCTCTTATCTCCCTTCGGCTCTATCTCTATTATAAAATAATCCAAACCGTAATCTCTCAAAAGCCTCTCTAACTTCTCATCCCCCCACTCTATGAAATGGTATCCTTCAGCCTCAAGATTTTCCAAAAGACCGGTAGCTATGAATTCTTTGACTCCCTTATTGTAAATATCGTAATGATAAACTCTATCCATATAGATATTCAATATGGAAAAAGTAGGAGAAGATACGCTATCTTTGATACCCAAATCTTTACAAAAAGCCTTTACAAGCGTAGTCTTTCCGCTTGCTAAATCTCCTTTAAGCAGAAAAATTCCTCCATCCACAGCCAAATACCTAAGATAATCGGTCAATTTAGAAAGCTCTTTTTCACTTAAAACAAATTTTTTCAAAACTCTCATAAACGATTCGAAACCTCTACAATCTGCTCAAGCTTTTTCAAAGCTTTACCCGAATCCAAAGCGGCCTCGGCCATATAGATACCCTCTTTCATATCTTTGCTTATTTTAGCTACCGTCAAAGCGGCCGAAGCGTTTAGTACGACGATATCTCTCATTGCGCCTTTTCTCTTGCCTTCAAAAATCTCTCTCGTTATTTTAGCGTTTTCCTTAGCGTCTCCTCCTTTGATAGCTTCGAAAGGATAGAGAGGAAATCCGAAATCTATAGGATCTATTATGCCTTTTTTGATCTTGCCGTCCTCTATCTGATTATAATAGGTAATATCGCTGATACTGATTTCGTCAAGCCCGTCGTGAGAACTTACCACTATCGAATCTTTCGTATCCAAAAGCAAAAGAGCATTTGTAATCTTTTCTATATATTTTTGATCGAAAACTCCCAAAAGATACTTTTTCACGCCGGCCGGATTGGTAAGAGGCCCCAAAATATTGAAAATCGTTCTATGAGGAAGACTTTTTCTAATAGGCATAATATACTTCATGGCCGGATGGTGATTTATCGCAAACATAAAAACAAATCCCGTCTCTTCCAGCATTTTTACCTGCTTATCGGGAGTGAGGTTCAAATTGATCCCCAAAGCCTCCAGCATATCGGCACTGCCGGCATTGCTCGTTATCGCTCTGTTACCGTGTTTTGCCACATATCCGCCAAGAGAAGCCAAAAGAATAGCCACCGTACTTGAGATATTGAAACTTCCGCTCTTATCGCCTCCCGTTCCTACGACATCTATCAATTTCTCTCTTATTTCGTCAGGAACTTCAAGCTTTATGGAGTGATCTCTCATCACTTTAGCGGCCGCCGCGATCTCCTCGGCACTCTCTCCTCTCTCATAAAGCTCTACAAGAAGCTTTCTTGCCTCATCCTCACTCATTTTATTTTCAAAAAGCTTAGTAAAAACCTCTAAAGCCTCGTTATAGTTCAAGATATCTCCTTTACATATTCGCTCTTTGCACTTTTAGGAATCGTCTTTGTAGTGGGAATCTTTAAAACTTCATATTTTACCGTTTTATCAAGATATTTTATCTCAATAATATCTCCCTCTTTGACATCTTTCGCCGGTTTCGCCACAACCCCGTTTATAAACACGACTTTGCTCTTACACATATCCTCCGAAACCGCCCGCCTCTTTACTATATTTACGGTATTTAAAAATTTGTCTATTCGCATAAACTTCGTCACCCTCGCAAAAATTTGGAATATTATACTCTAAAAAGGTTAAGCAATATATTATTATAAGTTAGTATCATACATAATACAATTATTCCGATATTATATAAATAAATACAAAAAACAAAAGGTAATAGTTATGACTTCTTTTAATATAAAACTACATAAACTAAATTATCAACATTATCAACCTTTTGTTAAATGGGTAGGTGGGAAAAGAGGATTGTTGGAACAAATTATTCCTTTGTTCCCTATAAAATTTAATAATTATCATGAGCCCTTTGTAGGAGGAGGAGCAGTATTTTTTGAACTTTATTCAAAAGAGTTTCTAAAAAATAAAAAAGTTATTTTATCAGATATCAATGAAGAACTAATAATTACATATCAAGTAGTTAAGGAAAAACCTTTAGAATTAATAAAACGATTGGAAGAATATAAAGAAAATCACTCTAATGAATTTTATTATGAAATAAGAGAATTAGATAGAAAGAATAATTATAAAACATTATCTCCTTTAGAGAAGGCGACTCGATTTATATATCTTAATAAAACCTGTTTTAATGGACTTTATAGAGTGAATAAAAAAGGTTTTTTCAATGTTCCAATAGGAAGATATAAAAATCCAAATATTGTAGATAGGGAAATAATTTTAAGTGCAAGTGAAGCTTTACAAAATGTTACTATTTTACATCAATCATTTGAAAAAGTCTTAAAATATGTAAAAAAAGGAGATTTTATCTATTTTGATCCTCCATACTATCCATTAAATAAAACTTCTAATTTTACCTCATATAATAGTAACTGCTTTTTAGAAGAAGAACAAATTAAACTTTATAATGTTTTTAAAGAACTTGATAAAATGGGTTGTTATGTAGCTCTTAGTAATTCTGATACAATTTTTATTAAAGAGCTTTATAAAGAATATGATATAAATATTGTAAATGCAAATAGGTTTATAAACTCTAAAAGTAGTGGTAGAGGTAAGATTAGCGAAGTTTTAGTAAGGAACTACTGATGGATTGTGTTAATATAAAAAATGGTTTTAGTCATATTAATAAAATAAATGAATTTAAGCATAAATATAGTGGAAATTTTATTGAA
>JAADDG010000028.1 GCA_013154075.1 Campylobacterota bacterium
AGTTTGACGCGGTTTTTATCTCTTTTGTTTTGCACGGTTTTATTCAAGAGAAGAGAGATATTATTATAAAAAACGCTTTTAAGGCTTTGAAGAAGGGAGGGAGGTTTGCTATCTTGGATTATGCCAATTTCGATGTGGATAAAGCTCCTTGGTATATAAAATTTGCCATCAGAAAAGTCGAATGCCCGCTTGCGGAGGATTTTATAAAGAGAGATACCAAAGAGATGCTTGAGAGATTCGGGTTTGAAAGATTTGAGGAGAATTTTTATTTCAAAAACTTTCTTAGACTTTTAAAAGCTTATAAATAGCGTTTGCCAAAAGATTATTATTGCTCTATAATAGGGGTAAGTTTTATTAAAGGATAAAAAATGCTTACAAAATACATTCCTTGCGATGTGCCGAAGGATAAAGAGGGGGAGTTTTTAAGCAATTTGCAAAAGAGCACGAACGGTAGCGGCAGGCTGATGCTGTTTGCCGGAGATCAGAAAGTGGAGCATTTAAATAACGATTTTTACGGAGAGGGAATTCCTTTGGAGGATAACGATCCGAGCCATATGTTTGAAATAGCTTCAAGAGCGAAAATAGGTGTGTTTGCTACACAGCTCGGTTTGATTTCTCGTTACGGCAAAGATTACAAAAATATTCCCTATCTTGTTAAGATAAACTCAAAAACAAATCTTCTTCCCTACGATGCTAAAGATCCCTATAGCGAGCAGTGGTTCGGAGTCAAAGATATAGTTCGTTTTAAAGAGATAAGCGGTTTGGATATAAGAGGAGTGGGATATACGGTATATCTTGGAGGAGAGCATGAACACTCCATGCTCAAAGAGGCCGCAAGAGTAGTTAGAGAGGCTCATGAAGAGGGAATGTTGGCCGTGCTTTGGATATATCCCAAAGGAAGATTCGTAAAAGACGAGCACGATCCTCATCTGATAGCCGGAGCTGCGGGAGTGGGAGCCTGCTTGGGCGCCGATTTCGTAAAGCTGAAAGTCCCTTACGAAAACGGGAAGTTTATACCCGATCTTTTACGAGAAGCTACCGGTGCGGCGGGGAAAACGGGAGTGTTGTGCGAAGGCGGAAGCAAAATAGAAGCGGAGAGTTTTCTAAAAGAGCTTTACGAACAGATTCATATAGGCGGTAGCAGAGGAAACGGTACCGGCAGAAATATTCATCAAAGGCCTCTTGAAGAAGCGATTAGAATGGCTAACGCGATCTATGCCGTAACTTGTGAAAACGCCTCTTTGAGTGAAGCTTTGAGGATTTGGAGAGGATAGTTACCCTATCGTCTCCATCTCCAATATTTTGGCGTCTATTTCGTTTAAAAGTTTATAATACGTATCGAAACTCAAGGTTCCGTTTTGATAGAGTTCCAAAAGTTTCGTTTTTTGCTCTTTTAGAGCTCTTCTTAAGACTCTCTTTTTCTCTTCGTTGGCAATATCCGCTCTTTTTAATTTAAGTTCTCCCAATTTTTTCGTGTAAGTTTCGAGCTCTTTTAAATACTCGTTTTTTAGCTCTTTGAAGCTTTCCGGATCTATGAGGCGTTTTTGGGAAAGCTCTTCCAATCTCTCTATAGTGTTTTGAATGATCGCTATTTTTGCTTTCAATAGTTCATACTCTTTTAATTCATCTTTCGGAGGTACGATCTTTAAAGCTTTTAGAAAAGTAGTAGCGGTTAATCCTTGAATAAATATCGATAGAAGGACTACTCCGAAAACCATAGCTATAATGATATCTTTGAAAGCGAAATTATCGGGAATGCTTAAAGCAAGTATCATAGAGAGTGCGCCTCTTAATCCTCCCCACCAGATGATAGCCGCCCATGAAAATGGAATGCGGCTTTTGGTAGGATAAAAGATTCCCCATCCCAAAATTACCAAAAAAGCTCTCGAAATCAGTACGGAGATATAAGCCAACACGATAGCGGGCCATAAAGATATCAATATCTTCAATTTTATGGTAAAGCCCATTAGAAGAAAGATTATGGAGTTCAAAGCAAACGATACATACTCCCAAAAAGTCTCCGTAGCTATTTTGATGGAGGGGAATATATCGTTTGAGAATCCTCTATATCCGCATATAAGTCCGGTAGCGACCGTACTCATTACTCCGGATAGATTCATCTTATCGGCTATCAGAAAGGATCCGTAAGCGGCTATAGTCGTTATCGTGATGATTATCATCGGATCGTCTATGTTTTTCATCGCATAGGAAGCAAACACCCCTATTACGATACCGATCAGCACTCCTCCGCCGCCTATTAAAGCAAAATCGGTAAACATCGTATCTATGGAGAAGTTTTTGTTTACGATGTAGTTTAACAATAACAAAAAGATAACTATCGAGGTTCCGTCGTTTAGAAGACTTTCGCTCTCTATCAGAAGTCTTAGTCTCTTTGGCGCTCCCAAAGTTTTGAATATGGAGATGACGCTTATCGGATCCGTAGCCGCAACGGCGGCGCCGAATAGTAAAGCCGCATTCCAATCTATCTCTTTTAGACTCTCTATATAGCTTGCGAAAAATATCAAGGCGGCTGCGGATAGGATCGTAGACAAAACCACTCCCGGGATTACGAGAAATAAAATTATCCATATATTTTTGAAAAAATCTGAAATTTTTATGTGTATTGCCGATTCGAAAATGAGCCCGGGCAAAAATATTGCGTAGAGTATTTCTCTATTTATCTGAGGGGATTGAAATATTTTTATAGTTCCGAGAATCAATCCGACTGCCATCAATGCGACGGTATACGGCAGATTAAATCTTTTTGCCGCTACCGCCACTATCGAAGATATCAAAAATAGTATTAAAATCGTTAATTCTTGAGTGCTTAACATCTTTTGTTTTTCGTTTTTTCAATTGTAGCGAATATTTTTGAAACGGAAAGCTTTTTAGGCTCTCTTTTTTAATTTAGCCTGTTCAAGCTCCCAATACTCCATATCAAACAGATCCTTTTGATTTAGACTCTTCCAGCCGCCGAGTTTTTCGGCTCTTAGCATCGCTTTTATCGTGTGGGAGATTATATCTTTTAGTATCTTTTTCTCTTTTTCGTCTTTTGGAAATATTAAAACGGCTCTATTTTTGTAAATTCCCCATCTTGGTGCGGGATCTAGCATAATTTCGTCTTTTGCGAATTTTTTGAAATATTCTTCATACTCTTTTGCAAAGTTTTCTATATCTTGTTTTATATCGTTTTGGATTATTAAAGGGAAAGGTTTGATTCTAATTACGTGTTCGGGAGTTAGGACTCCGTTTTTTACTATCTCTTCTACGTTTTTTAGCGATGCGAAATATTTGGCTTCTTTGGAGTCTAAAACGACGCTTTCTACCCTCTCTCCTCTTAGTTTTGAGATTTCTTTGCCTAAAAGCTCCATTTCCTCTTTGGATATGGGTTTTGTTTCGATATCCTCTATTTGCAAAGAGGCCTCTTTTTGCAAGAACTCTTCCGCTTTGTTTACGATATTTAGCATCTTTTCGTAACTTTTTTTAGCATCGTTGTCGAAAGTGAAAACTCCGTGATTTAGAAGGATTATTCCCTCTATCTTATTCCAATCGATATTTTTTGTTTTCTCGTATATCTCTTTTGCCAAAATAAATCCCGGCATTACGTAGTCTATTATCAAAAAATCATCTTTATATAGCTCTTTTATTAGATTTCTGCCGTTTACGCTGTTTGATATTGTAACCACCGCATCGGCGTGTGTATGATCTACGAATTTGAAAGGGATAATAGCGTGTAAGATAGCTTCAATTGAAGGATTTGGAGCGTTTTTATCCTTCATAGCCTCTTTTTGTCTTTTAACCATTTCGCTATCTTTCAAGGATTGAAGTTTTGCCATCTCTTGTAAAGTATCGAGTCTTACGGCGGCAAATCCCTCTTTTTTGATACTGGATAGATCCCATCCGCTCCCTTTTACGTATAAATAATCTCCTATTTTTACGGAGGTGTTTCCCCCTCCGTGCAAAACTAGATTTTCATCTTCACCTATGATGTTTGAGGTATAGACTCTCAAAGCTAAGGGATCGTCTTTGATTTTTTCAGCGAAATCCTCGTCGAATCTATTCTCTATCATCTTACTTTTCCTTTGAAATTTTTGCCATTATAACAAAAATCGATTTTTTTTGAGGAAAGTCTTGACATCGAAAAATTTTTGGGTTATAATTCCGACTCACAAACGCTGGTGTAGCTCAGTTGGTAGAGCAGCTGATTTGTAATCAGCCGGTCGGCGGTTCGAGTCCGTTCACCAGCTCCATGTTTAGAGACAGTGCTTGACCAGACTTAAATCGAAGTTGGTGGGATACTCAAGTGGCCAACGAGGGCAGACTGTAAATCTGCTGGCTTTTGCCTTCGGAGGTTCGAATCCTCCTCCCACCACCATTGCGGGAATAGCTCAGTTGGCTAGAGCATCAGCCTTCCAAGCTGAGGGTCGCGGGTTCGAGTCCCGTTTCCCGCTCCATTTAAGTAGAGAGAAAAACTGGGAGCTGTTGTAAATATCTTTAATTACAATCTGCTATCCTTATATAAATCCAGTTTTCAACTCGATGATGCCAGCCTTTAGTGAGCTATTTGTGCTCATATAGCTCAGAGGTAGAGCACTTCCTTGGTAAGGAAGAGGTCGAGGGTTCAAGTCCCTCTATGAGCTCCACGATTAAAGTTTTGGCCAAAGCTTTAGAGACTATTATTTTTAAATTTTTTGGAGGAATTCAATGGCAAAAGAGAAGTTTGAAAGAACCAAGCCACACGTTAACATCGGTACTATCGGTCACGTTGACCATGGTAAAACTACTTTGACAGCAGCTATTTCTGCCGTTTTGGCGCAAAAAGGTCTTGCTGAGCTTAAAGATTACGACAATATCGACAACGCGCCTGAAGAGAAAGAGAGAGGTATTACTATCGCTACTTCTCACATCGAGTATGAGACAGACAAAAGACACTATGCTCACGTTGACTGCCCCGGACACGCCGACTATGTTAAAAACATGATTACCGGTGCCGCTCAAATGGACGGAGCTATTTTGGTTGTTTCTGCAGCTGATGGTCCTATGCCTCAAACAAGAGAGCACATCCTTCTTGCAAGACAAGTTGGTGTTCCTTACATCGTTGTTTTCCTAAACAAAGCTGATATGGTTGACGATGAAGAGCTTCTTGAGCTTGTTGAGATGGAAGTTAGAGAGCTTCTAAGCGAGTATGATTTCCCTGGTGATGATGTGCCTATCGTTACAGGATCCGCTCTTAAAGCTCTTGAAGAGGCAAAAGCCGGACAACTTGGCGAGTGGAGCCAAAAAATCCTTGAGCTTATGGACGCTGTTGACGAGTATATCCCAACTCCTGAGAGAGAGATCGATAAAGATTTCTTGATGCCTATCGAGGACGTTTTCTCAATTTCAGGTAGAGGTACAGTTGTAACAGGTAGAATTGAGAGAGGTGTTGTAAAAGTTGGAGACGAGGTAGAGATCGTTGGTATCAGACCTACTCAAAAAACTGTTGTAACCGGCGTTGAGATGTTTAGAAAAGAGATGGATCAAGGTGAGGCCGGTGATAACGTTGGTGTTCTTCTTAGAGGTACTAAGAAAGAGGACGTTGAGAGAGGTATGGTACTTTGTAAACCGGGTTCAATCACTCCTCACACTGATTTCGAAGCTGAGGTTTACGTTCTAACTAAAGAAGAGGGTGGTAGACATACTCCTTTCTTCAATAACTATAGACCTCAATTTTACGTAAGAACGACAGACGTTACAGGTTCAATCACTCTTCCTGAGGGAACAGAGATGGTTATGCCTGGCGACAACGTAAAAATCAAAGTTTCTTTGATCGCTCCTATCGCTCTTGAAGAGGGAACGAGATTCGCTATCAGAGAGGGTGGTAGAACTGTTGGTGCCGGAGTTGTAACTAAAATCATTAAATAATTTACGCTAAGGGCCTTTGCCCTTGCGTAGTTAAGCGAGGAAAAGAAGATGAGAGATAAAATCGGTTTGAAATGCACTGAGTGCGGTGATATCAACTATACGACCACGAAAAACAAAAAGACTCATACTGAGAAGTTTGAGGTTAGAAAATATTGCAAGAGAGAGAAAAAACACACTCTCCACAAAGAGACTAAAATCTAATTCAGAGTTCTTTGAACTCTGAAAATATAGGGTAGTAGCTCTAATGGTAGAGCAACGGTCTCCAAAACCGTAGGTTGGGGGTTCGAGTCCCTCCTACCCTGCCATAAACGGAAGGTTGAACGGATGGAAAAACTTATAGATTATTTCAGAGCATCTAAACTCGAATTAGCGAAAGTTATTTTTCCCACAAAAGAGCAGGTCAAAAACGCTTTTATCGCGGTTTTCGTAGTCGTGACCGTAGTATCGTTGTTTTTAGCGTTGATAGATTTGATCATGTCTTTTTCACTTAAATCACTTTTATAATATTTTAGGAAAATTTAATGGCGCATAAATGGTATGCTATTCAAACTTATGCAGGTAGCGAGCTTGCCGTAAAGAGAGCTATTCAAAATCTTGTAAAAGATTTGGGAATAGAGGAGAAGCTTAAAGAGGTTGTGGTTCCTACCGAAGACGTTATCGAAATAAAAGATAAAAAGAAGAAAATAACCGAAAGAAGTCTTTATCCGGGATACGTTTTCGCAAATATCGATTTGGATACCGATCTTTGGCACAAAATCCAATCTTTGCCGAAAGTGGGAAGATTTATAGGCGAATCCAAAAAACCTACTCCTTTAAGCGAAAAAGACGTTCAGCTAATTTTAGAGAAAGCTCAGAAGAAAGGCTCTCCTAAACCTAAAATCTATTTTGAAGAGGGTGAAAGTGTCAGAATAACCGAAGGTCCTTTTGCAAATTTCACCGGGGTTGTGGAAGAGTATGATATGGAGCACGGAACGTTGAAACTAAACGTTTCCATTTTCGGAAGAAGTACGCCAGTAGAAATCTTATATACTCAAGTAGAAAAAATCGTTTAAGAAAGGTAAGCAATGGCTAAAAAAGTTATTGGTGAAATCAAATTGCAAATTCCTGCGGGTAAAGCGAATCCTTCGCCTCCGGTAGGTCCTGCCCTTGGTCAAAAGGGTGTAAATATTATGGAGTTTTGTAAAGCTTTCAACGAAAAAACCAAAGATATGATGGGATTTAACATTCCCGTTATCATTACGGTTTATGCGGATAGAAGTTTTACGTTTATCACTAAGCAACCGCCTGCGTCGGATCTTATCAAAAAAGCTTTAGGTATCCAAAAAGGCTCTTCCAATCCTTTGAAAGATAAGGTAGGAAAGCTTACAAGAGAGCAGCTTATGGATATCGTAGAGAAAAAGATTGCGGATCTAAATACGAAAGATAGAGAGCAAGCGGCCAAAATTATAGCCGGAAGCGCCAGAAGTATGGGCGTTGAAGTAGAAGAATAATCTAAATTTTTATGCCTAACCACGGGCTAAAGTGGAAGCAAAAAAATAAGCGGAGTTATAAATGTCAAAGAAACATTCAAAAAGATATCAAGAACTACTTAAAAAAATAGAAAAAGATAAAATCTACTCTTTAGAAGAGGCGGTAGAGAAAGTAAAAGATCTAAAATCTGCCAAGTTTGACGAAACTGTTGAAGTAGCTATGCAGCTAAACGTAGATCCAAGACATGCGGATCAGATGGTAAGAGGATCCGTGGTACTTCCTAACGGAACCGGTAAACAAGTAAGAGTTGCCGTAGTGGCAAAAGGCGCTAAAGCAGACGAAGCTAAAGAGGCCGGAGCCGATTTGGTAGGAGCTGAGGATCTAATCAGCGATATTCAAAGCGGAAAGATAGATTTCGATATTTTGATAGCTACTCCCGATATGATGGGAATGGTAGGTAAAGTAGGTAGAATTTTGGGACCTAAAGGTTTGATGCCGAATCCTAAAACCGGTACGGTAACTATGGATGTGGCTAAAGCCGTTAAAAACGCAAAAACCGGACAAGTTAACTTTAGAGTGGACAAAAAAGGAAATATTCACGCCGGTGTAGGTAAAGCGAGCTTCGATAGTAAGAAACTTTTAGAGAATATCGAAGAGTTCGTTAGAGCGATCAACAAACATAAACCTGCCGCGGCTAAAGGTAGATATATCAAACATGCCGCTTTATCACTGACTATGAGTCCTTCAGTAGATCTGAACACTCAAGAATTAATGGAAATGAAATAGACCAATCTATTTAGCCAAAATAAATTGTTTATCTTAGACTTAAGAGAATGGGGGCCCTTTCGGGCTTAAACAGAGAGTTTCCTCCGAAACGCTCACTCCCTTTTTGGGATGCCCCGTTCGATGAAGTCGGAAAGGAGGAAAAATGACAAGAGAAGAGAAAGTCAAGCTGGTCGAAGAGCTCTCCGAAGAGTTTAAAGAGGTCGGAGGTATCGTCGTTTGCGGCTTTGAAGGCATGACTGTTCAAGAGATGGAAGCCTTGAGAAACGAAGCGAGAGATCAAGGCATCAAAGTTAGAGTTATCAAGAACAGACTTGCCGATATCGCTTTCAAAAACGTCGGTATCGAAGGTCTTACTCTTAAAAATACGAACATGTTCGTATGGGGAGACGACATTGTCGCTTTGGCTAAAGTCGTTACGAAGTATGCTAAGACTGCGAGCGATAAGTTCAGCATCAAAAACGGCTACTTCGAAGGCAAAGTTGTTGAGCCGAGCGTCATAGAAGAGTATTCCAAACTCGCTTCCAAAGAGGAGTTCTTGGGAATGCTACTTTCGACTTGGACTGCGCCGCTACGCAACTTCCTTTATGTGCTTAACGGCGTTCAAAGAGAGTTTGTTACCGCTCTTAACGAGATTAAAAAACAAAAAGAAGCGGCTTAATTTCGCATTTTGATAGATAAAACAATAAAAACAAAAAAACAAAAAAATTAAGGGAGAAGAGAAATGGCTATCACTAAAGAAGACGTAATCGAGTATATCTCAAATCTTTCCGTTCTTGAGCTATCTGAGCTTGTAAAAGAGTTCGAGGAGAAATTCGGAGTTTCAGCTACTCCTACGGTAGTTGCTGGCGGAGCTGCTGCAGGCGGAGAGGCAGGCGGTGCTACTGAAGAGAAAACTGAGTTTGACGTTATCTTGACATCTGCAGGTGCTAAGAAAATCAACGTTATCAAAGCTGTTAGAGCAATCACCGGTCTTGGTCTTAAAGAGGCTAAAGAGGCTGTTGAGAACACTCCTACTAAAATCAAAGAGGGTGTATCTAAAGACGAGGCTGAAGAGGTTAAAAAACAACTTGAAGAGGCCGGAGCTTCTGTCGAGATTAAGTAACTCTTTTCAATCAAAGAGGGCTTCGTCCCTCTTTTATGTATAAGTATCTTAGTAATTTAATATAATTTAGAATAATATTTTATTCTAAATTATATTAGGTTATAATACAGACCCCCTTCTATTTGTACAAATAACTATTTCTGCTACGAGGTTGATTAATGTTAAACAGTTTAAAATCAGGAAATAGATTAAGAGTCGATTTTTCCAAAATTCCCAGAAAAATACCGATTCCTAATCTTTTGCAACTTCAAAAAGAGAGTTATGAATATTTTATAAATGTTCATGAAAACAAAGAGAGTGGAATAGAGAAAGTTTTCCAATCCATTTTCCCCATTCACGATCCCCAAAACAGAATTACGCTTGAATATGTAGAGAGTGAAATAGGCAAACCCAAATACACCATAAAAGAGTGTATGGAAAGAGGCCTTACCTATTCTATATATATAAAGATGAAAGTAAGGCTGATTTTATGGGATAGAGATGAAAAGACGGGAGAGAAAAAGGGCATCAAAAACGTAAAAGAACAATTTATCTTCATACGCGATATTCCTTTGATGACCGATAGGATCTCCTTTATTATAAACGGTGTGGAGAGAGTTGTCGTAAATCAGCTCCATAGAAGCCCCGGCGTTATTTTCAAAGAGGAAGAGGCAAGCGGAGCGAGTTCTAAACCTATCTATACTTCTCAAATTATTCCCGATAGAGGTTCTTGGCTCTATTTCGAATACGATACCAAAGATGTACTTTACGCAAGAATAAATAAAAGAAGAAAAATACCGGTTACGATTTTGTTTAGAGCTTTGGGATATAGCAAGCAAGATATCATTAAACTTTTCTATCCCATTCTCAAAATAAAAATCGATACGGTAAGAAAGAAATTTTTGATACCTTTTACGCCTGATGATTTCGTGGGCAGACTCGATTTCGATCTTAAAGACAAAGATGGCAATCTCATTTTGGCCGCAAGAAAGAGACTTACCGCCAAAAGAGCCAAAAAGCTTGCCGAAGAAGGTTTAGAGTGGGTTGAGTATCCGCCCGAGATTTTGTTTGAGAGACATCTTGCTTCTCCCGTTATCGATCAAGAGAGCGGAGAGGTTTTGTATGAGGCTTTGACCTCTTTGGATGAGAATAAAATCATCAAATTGATAGACAGAGGCATAGAAGAGATAGAGATCGCAAACGATCTTGTGAACGGAGTGGATAGAGCTATTATAAACTCCTTTATTGCCGATCAAGAAACCTTAAAACTTTTAAAACACACCGAAGGCATAGAGGATGAAAACGATCTATCGGCCATAAGAATCTATAAAGTTATGAGACCGGGAGAGCCGGTGACTAAAGAGGCCGCAAAAGCGTTTGTAAACGATCTTTTCTTCAATCCCGAGAGATATGATCTCACGAAAGTGGGTAGAATGAAGATGAACCACAAACTCGGCCTTGAGGTTCCGGAATACGTAACCGTTTTGACTAACGAAGATATTATAAAAACCGTTAAATATTTAATAAAAGTCAAAAACGGACAAGGCCATATAGACGATAGAGATCATCTTGGAAACAGAAGAATCAGAGCTATCGGAGAGCTTTTGGCAAACGAGCTTCATGCCGGTTTGGTGAAAATCCAAAAAGCCATTAGAGACAAATTTACGACTCTAAGCGGAAATATAGACGATCTTATGCCTCACGATCTTATAAATTCCAAGATGATTACATCCTCTATCATAGAGTTTTTTACGGGCGGTCAGCTTTCGCAGTTTATGGATCAGACCAACCCTCTTAGCGAAATTACGCACAAAAGAAGACTTTCTGCTCTCGGAGAGGGAGGACTTGTAAAAGAGAGAGCCGGCTTTGAGGTGAGGGACGTTCATCCGACTCACTACGGAAGAATCTGTCCTATCGAGACTCCGGAGGGTCAAAACATCGGTCTTATCAATACTTTGGCAACCTATGCCAAAGTAAACGATATGGGATTTATCGAAACTCCGTATAGAAAAGTAAAAGATGCGGTTGTTACCGACGAAATCGTTTATTTGACGGCTACTCAGGAAGAGGGTCTTATCATAGCTCCGGCAAGTACGAAAGTTGATGAAAACGGAAAAATCGTAGAGGAGCTTATAGAGGTAAGACACAACGGAGAGATTATTTTGGCTGAGAGAGAAAGAGTTGATCTAATAGATCTCTCCTCATTGATGGTTACCGGTATTGCCGCTTCTTTGATTCCGTTTTTGGAGCATGATGATGCAAACAGAGCCCTAATGGGATCGAACATGCAAAGACAAGCAGTTCCTTTGCTATGGACGGACGCTCCTATTGTAGGAACGGGAATAGAAAAAACGGTATCAAGAGACGCTTGGGAGGCTATCAAAGCTAAAAGAGGCGGAATCGTAGAGAAAGTGGATAGTTCAAATGTTTATATTTTGGGAGAGGATGAAAACGGAGCCTATATCGATCACTATAGACTCTATAAAAATATGAGAACCAACCAAAATACTACTTTCTCCCAAAGACCTATCGTCAAAAAAGGTCAAAAAGTAGAGGCCGGCCAAGTGATAGTGGACGGTCCGAGTATGGATAACGGAGAGCTGGCTCTCGGTAAAAACGTTCTTGTAGCTTTTATGCCGTGGAACGGATATAACTTCGAGGATGCGATTATTTTGAGTGAAAAACTTCTTAGAGAAGATACTTTCACATCCGTTCATATTTATGAAAAAGAGATAGAGGCAAGAGAACTAAAAGATGGTATAGAGGAGATTACAAGAGATATTCCCAATATTAAAGAAGAGAATCTCGCTCATTTGGATGAAAGCGGTATCGTAAAGATAGGAACCTATATAAAACCGGGAATGATCCTTGTAGGAAAGGTATCTCCTAAAGGAGAGGTTAAACCTACTCCCGAAGAGAGACTTCTAAGAGCGATTTTCGGCGAGAAAGCCGGTCATGTGGTAAATAAATCTCTATATGCGCCTCCTTCTTTGGAAGGTGTGGTGATTGATGTAAAAATATTTACCAAAAAAGGTTACGAGAGAGATCCGAGAGCCGTAAAAGCGTATGAAGAAGAAAAGAGAATGTATGAGCAAAACTATCATGATAAACTGCTCATGATAGATAGAGAAGAGATTTTAAAAATCAACTCTCTTTTGACTAAATATCCTTTGGAAGAGGATTGCGAAGTAAACGGCGTTCAGTATAAAAAAGGAGATTATATAAATAAAGAGGATCTCCAAAAAGTAAACAGATTTGCTCTAAATTCCATTATCAAATGCTTCTCCGATGAAGTGAATAAAAAATATAATGAAATTAAAAAGCACTTCCAAGAGGAGAAAAGAAGACTTAGAGAGGAAAGAGACGAGAAACTTGCCATTTTGGAAAAAGATGACATCCTTCCAAACGGTGTCGTTAAGCTTGTAAAAGTTTACATAGCCACCAAAAGGAAGATAAAAGTCGGTGATAAGATGGCGGGAAGACACGGAAACAAAGGTATCGTCTCCAATATCGTTCCTGAAGTGGATATGCCTTATCTAAAAAACGGAGAGACGGTGGATATCATCCTAAATCCTTTGGGTGTGCCTTCGCGTATGAATATCGGACAGATTTTGGAAGTGCATTTAGGCCTTGTAGGAAAGAGACTCGGAGAGCAGATAGAGAAGATCTACAAAGAGAAACAGGGCGAATGGCTCAAAAATCTAAGACAAAAGATGATAGAGATAGCCGATGTCGCTAAATTGATGGAAGCTAAAGCTTTCTTCGAAAAAATCAGCGACGAAGAGCTGTTGGATTACGCGAGAGATTGGAGCAGAGGCGTTAGATTCGCCACTCCGGTATTTGAAGGCGTAAACGAGGAGGAGTTTAAAAAACTCTTCGAGATGGCCAAAATAGACAGTGACGGTAAAACTCAGCTTTATGACGGAAGAACCGGCGAGCCTATGAAAGAGAGAGTAAACGTAGGATATATGTATATGCTTAAACTTCATCACTTGGTCGATGAGAAAGTACACGCAAGAAGTACCGGTCCTTACTCTCTCGTTACTCAACAGCCGGTCGGAGGTAAAGCGCTCTTTGGAGGACAGAGATTCGGAGAGATGGAAGTGTGGGCTCTTGAGGCTTACGGAGCCGCTAACACTCTAAAAGAGATGCTCACTATCAAGTCCGACGATGTGGACGGAAGAATGCAGGCTTATAAAGCCATTACAAAAGGAGAGGACGTACCTCAAACGGGAATACCCGAAACGTTTTTCGTATTAACCAACGAATTAAAAGCTTTAGCGTTAGACGTAGAGATTTATGGCGAGGAAGAAGAGAATGAAGAATCTGGTTCCAATTAGAATAGACGAAGAAAACAGACCTAAAGATTTCGAGGCTTTTCAGCTTAGACTTGCAAGTCCGGAGAAGATTCTCTCCTGGAGTCACGGAGAGGTAAAAAAGCCCGAAACAATCAACTATAGAACTCTAAAGCCTGAGAGAGACGGCCTTTTTTGCGCCAAAATTTTCGGGCCTATTAGAAATTACGAGTGTCTTTGCGGAAAATATAAAAAGATGCGCTATAAAGGCATCAAATGTGAAAAATGCGGTGTTGAGGTAACGAGCTCGAAAGTTAGAAGAAGCAGAATGGGCCATATAGAGCTTGTTACTCCCGTAGCTCATATCTGGTACGTAAACTCTCTTCCAAGTAGAATAGGAACGCTTCTTGGCGTAAAAATGAAAGACTTGGAGAGAGTTTTATATTATGAAGCCTATATCGTAAAAGAGAGAGGCGGAGCATATTACGATAACGAAAATACAAAAGAAGTTAAAAAATATGACATCTTAAATGAAGAGCAGTACCAATCTTTGATGCAGAGATTCGAAGATACGGGCTTTGACGCCAGAATGGGCGGAGAGGTCGTAAAAGAGCTTTTGGAAGAGCTCGATCTTGTAGATCTTTTGCACACTCTCAAAAATGAGATTGAAAACACAAACAGCGAAGCTAAGAAAAAGACTCTCGTAAAGAGACTTAAAGTCGTAGAAGCGTTTATTCAAAGCGGAAACAGACCTGAATGGATGATGATTACCGTTTTACCGGTTCTTCCTCCCGATCTAAGACCTCTCGTAGCTCTTGATGGAGGAAAGTTTGCGGTAAGTGACGTAAATGATCTTTATAGAAGGGTTATCAATAGAAATGCCAGACTAAAAAGGCTTATGGATCTTGATGCTCCCGAAATCATTATAAGAAACGAAAAGAGAATGCTTCAAGAGGCCGTTGACGCTCTTTTTGACAACGGTAGAAGAGCAAACGCCGTAAAGGGAGCCAATAAAAGACCTCTTAAATCTTTGAGCGAGATTATTAAAGGTAAGCAAGGTAGATTTAGACAAAACCTTCTTGGAAAGAGGGTTGACTTTAGCGGTCGTTCGGTAATCGTTGTAGGCCCCGAGCTTAGAATGGATCAATGCGGTCTGCCCAAACAGATGGCTATAGAGCTTTTCAAACCTCACCTTTTGGCAAAACTTGAGGAGAAAGGTTACGCTACCACTATCAAACAAGCCAAAAAGATGATAGAGGAGCAGACAAACGAGGTTTGGGAGTGTCTATCGGAGATAGTCGATAGTTATCCGGTGTTGCTAAACAGAGCACCCACACTTCATAAGCTCTCTATCCAAGCTTTCCATCCGGTTTTGATAGAGGGAAAAGCGATCAGACTCCATCCGCTTGTTTGTTCGGCTTTTAACGCCGACTTCGACGGAGACCAGATGGCTGTTCACGTGCCTTTATCTCAAGCGGCGATTGCGGAGTGTAAAGTCTTGATGCTTGCCTCTACCAATATTTTGCTTCCGGCATCCGGTAAGGCGATAGCGGTTCCGACGCAAGATATGGTTTTGGGTCTGTATTATCTATCTTTAATCAGAGAGAACGTAAAAGGAGCCAATAAGCTTTTTGCATCTATCGATGAAGTTATGATGGCTTTGGATAGCGGCGCTTTGGATATTCACGCCAAAATCAAAACGATGATTGACGGCAAAGTGATTTTTACGAGTGCCGGAAGACTTATCATAAAATCGATATTGCCGGACTTCGTACCCGAAGATCTTTGGAATAGAGTCTTTAAAAAGAAAGATATCGGTACTTTGGTCGATTACGTTTATAAAAACGGTGGGGTTGGAATAACGGCCGGATTTTTGGATAAGCTTAAAAATCTTGGTTTCAAATATGCTACGGAAGCGGGAATTTCCATCTCTATAGATGATATTAAAGTTCCCGAGACTAAGAAAAAGTATATAGAAGAAGCTAAGAAAAAAGTAAAAGAGATCTCTCAACAATACGCAAGCGGTCTTTTAACAGAGCAAGAGAGATACAATAAAATAGTAGATATCTGGACAGATACCAACAACTTCGTAGCAAAAGAGATGATGAAGCTCATCGAAAACGATAAAGAGGGCTTTAACTCTATTTATATGATGGCGGATTCAGGTGCGAGAGGTTCTACCACTCAGATTAGACAGCTTGCCGGTATGAGAGGTTTGATGGCTAAACCTGACGGAACGATTATCGAGACGCCGA
>JAADDG010000003.1 GCA_013154075.1 Campylobacterota bacterium
TCTCCCGCTTTCAAGCTTGCTAAAGAGGGATTTTATCTATCTAAAATGCAGGCTTCTTTGATAAAGCTTTTGGAGCCTATCTTTACCGCTACCGATGAAGCCAAAAGTATCTATGCCAAAGATGGGAAGCTGATAGATGAGAGGAGTATTTTTAGAAACGAAGAGTATGCGGATTTTTTGACTCTTTTTGCAAAAGAGGGGGATGAAGTTTTTTATAAGGGTGAGATTGCCGATAGATTTGAGAAGATGTCTTTGGAAAACGAAGGAAATATAAGAAAAGAGGATTTAAAAAGATATGAGGTAAAAGAGAGAGAGCCTATAGTATTTGAGTTTAAAGATTATAAGATTTTTACCAATTCGCCTCCATCTTCCGGGGGTATTTTGATAGCTTTTACTTTGATGCTTTTGGAAAATAGGAATTTGGGCGAGTTTGGCTCAATCTCTCATCTAAAGCATCTAATAGAGGCTATGAAAATTACGAGCGATTTTAGAAAAGATCATATAAACGAGCATCTACATAGTGAAAATTTGAAAGATATTTTGAAAAATGAGCATTTGATGAAAAATTTCCAAAAGAGTTATGAGAGCAGACTAAATCTGTGGGGCAATACCACTCATATGAGTATTATCGATAAAGATGGAAATTGCGTAAGCGTAACGACCACGAACGGTGAAGGATCGGGATATATTCTGCCCCAAACCGGGATTATGCTAAATAATATGCTTGGAGAAGAGGATCTAAATCCTCACGGTTTTTTCAAATGGTCCTCATATGTGAGGCTCCCTTCGATGATGTCTCCTACGATAGTTTTTAGGGAGAATAGACCTAAGCTTGTTTTGGGAAGTGCGGGAAGCAATAGGATAAGAAGCGCGATAGTCAATGTAATATTGAATAATCTAATTTTTGGAAAGAACCTTCAAGATAGTGTGGATGCTCCGAGAGTCCATTTTGAAAACGATAGAGTCTATATTGAGCCGGGATTTGAAAAAGAGGTGATAAACGAGATAAAAAGACATTTTAAAGTAACGCTTTTTGATGAAAAAAGCCTATTTTTTGGAGGCGTAAACGCCGTATCGGGAGATTATGAAGGGGGATGCGATCTTAGAAGAGGGGCTTATGTATTGAAAGTAGAATAAGTATTTTATATTTGATAATTATTATTTCTTAGGTTTAATTATTTTAACTTATTTTTCAGTTTATTTCCTTATAATATATATTTAAATCTTTATTTAAGGAAGTAAAGGTGTTAAAATATAGTGTATTTTGCTGTTTGTTTGTAATTGGTTATTTATGTGCAGATGGAGGTTATAAGAATTTTGATGAGATGTTGAAGGTTGAGGGAGAAATTGATAAAGAAGATGTAAGTGACTATTTTAACTCTTATAATATTGATGAAAACACTCTATCAAAACTTATAGAAAAAGATATAAACTTAAAAACAAAAAGAGACTTTAGAAGTGATCTTATACTTTTAAACTCTCTTTTAAAAGATAAAAATTCTCTAATAGAACAGTTTTCCAAAAAATATAAAGGTGTCGATTTTTTAAAAGCTTCTTTTTGGTTAAGTTACAATAGAAGAATAGGCTCTTGGGTAGATGGGAAAACATACTTTTTATACCCTACAGATATAAAGAATACAAATCTTCAGTCTGCAACTTCGTTAAAAGAGACAACTAAATATTTTACTACAGAGTTTTATGACGGAGTTATAGAATTTGAAGAAATAGATGGAGCGGTAAAGTATAAAATCACTTATAGAGGGATAACGAAATATATGGAAGTTCCTTTCTTTTCACTCTCATATTTCAATCCAAGTTCAGATATAGCTCAAGGTAAAAATAGCTCTCATAGAGTTACGATAGAAGCTATAGATAATAGAGGAAATGTAATAAAGAGAATCAATGCCGTAATTACCGTTAAAGTAGGGAATGGATATCCCGCACCCGGGGGAGCAGGTGGTAGTACAACGAGTTCTAATTCTAATAATTCTACCTCTTCCTCAAGTGGAACTTCGAGTACTTCCATAAGTGTATCTAATTCGGGAGTTTCCGTAACCACACCTGCAGTAAGTGTTAACTTGCCTTAAAAGAAGCGTTTTAAAACGCTTCTTTATTTATAATTTTTTATCGCCTCTTCAAGCATTTTAGCCGCTTCCTCTTTGCCGGAGAAGTCTTTGACTTTCACCCATTTGCCGGGCTCTAAAGTTTTGTATGTCTCGAAGAAATTTTTTATTTTATTTAAAATAGCTTTTGGAAGATAGTCTATCGTTTTTATCTCGTCATATGTAGGATCTATTTTAGATACCGGGACGGCCAAAAGCTTCTCATCCATTCCCGCTTCATCCTCCATTACAAGCATTCCGATTAGTCTGCATTTTATCACGCTTCCGGCTTGTACGGGATATTCGCCTATTACCAAGATATCCGCGGGATCTCCGTCTTTTGCCAATGTATTTGGTACAAATCCGTAATTTGCCGGATAAAACATCGCTCCGTATAAAACTCTATCCACTACTATCGCACCGCTATCTTTATCAAGCTCATATTTGATATTCGATCCGTAAGGAATCTCTATCAAAGCGTTTATTTTATCGGGATTCTCTCCCGCGGGAATTTTAGTGATATCCATTACTCTATCTCCTTTAAAATTTTTAGATTTCTCTTTTTCATCTCTTCTTTGAAGAATTTACACCATTTATCGACTCTCTCTTTGTCGTAATCGGCTATATAGATCTCAGCCGTCTTCTTATCTCCCTCGATTTTTGGCAAAGATGAAAACTCAATGTCTTTTGGAAGCTGTTTCATTATATCTATCAGATAGTTTTCGCTTGTATCGGCTATGAAATTGCAAAAGTATTTCTTTTTGTTTTTGGGATAGAATCTATCCAAAGCCTCTATTACCATAGGATGAGCCATTTCAGGAAAACCGGGCGTGAAAAAAAATCTCTCGTCTATAAAAAAGCCCGGAACTTTGTTTACTACGTTTGTCAAAAGTCCCGAATTTACGGGAAGTTTGGCCATATTCACCCTGTGAGGATAGGCGCTTTCTCCAAACTGTTTCAAAATCAGCTCCAAAGCCTCTTTGTTCGTCTCCATCTCTCCATTTGTAAAGACTTTGGCCGCCACCTCTCTTGTGTAATCGTCAGGGGTTGCTCCTATACCGCCGAAGCTAAACATCACGGAGTTTGGATCGTTTTTGATTAGATTATAAACGTCGGCCATGAAGGATGGATCGTCTTTGATGACGAAATTTGCTTTCTGCTCCCATCCTCTCTTTCTAAGTTCTCTGTTTACGAACTCAAAATGACTATCCTTCCTTCTGCCGTTTAACAGTTCGGTACCGATTATTACGGTGTAGAAATTGGGATTTTCTATCATATTTTGCTTTTTATAAAATTTTCCATATCCTCTACGATCTCTTCGATCGTTCTCTCACCGTTGATTTTTTTCAAAAGCCCTTTTTTGGAGTAAAAATCCTCTATCTCTTTCAAAGGCTCCATGAAAACTTTCATTCTGTTGTTAAAAACTTCGATATTGTCGTCCGCTCCTCTGTTTCTGCCAAGAACTCTGTCTCTTGCCACATCTTCGCTAACTTCCACTTCGATGACGGCTTTTAGCTCTATGTCTTTTTCTTTTTGCAAAATCTCATCCAAAGCTTTCATCTGCTCGACGCTTCTTGGAAAACCGTCTATCAAAATCACCTCTTTGTCGCTATTTTTAATAGCGTTTATTATCGTATTGATAACGATATCCAAAGGAACGAGATTTCCTTTCGAGATGATCGAATCTATCTGTTTGCCAAGCTCGCTTCCGCTTGCAACTTCGGCTCTTAGAAGATCGCCCGTAGAGTAGTGGGCGATTTTGTCGGGATTGTGTTCGGCTATGATTTGAGCGTCGGTGGTTTTGCCGCTGCCGGGTGCTCCGATGATTAGGAAAAGTTTTTTCATCATTAATCCTTTTTGATCTCTCTTATTCTTAGATGAAGCTCTTTTAACTGCTCTCTATCCACTCTGCTTGGAGCTTCCGTTAGTAGACATTGAGCTCTTTGAGTTTTAGGGAACGCTATTACGTCTCTTATGCTTTCGGTTTTGGCAAGAAGCATAATGAGTCTATCGAGTCCGAATGCCAATCCTCCGTGAGGAGGCGCGCCGAATTTCAAAGCCTCAAGCAAAAAGCCGAACTTCTCTCTCGCTTCCTCTTGAGATATTCCAAGAAGTTTGAAAACCTCCTCTTGGATCTGCTCTTTGTGTATTCTTATACTTCCGCCGCCTATCTCGATACCGTTTATTACAAGATCGTAGGCTATAGATTCTATCTCTTCGATATCTCCCACTTTTACGTCTTTTGGCATGGTAAATGGGTGGTGAAGGGCTTTTACTTTGCCGTCTTCCACTTCAAACATCGGAAAATCAACGATCCAAACGAATTCAAATCTATTTTCATCGATCAGCCCCATCTGTTTGGCTATCTCAATTCTAAGTCTTCCCATATAATCAAGCACAAGCTTCTTCTCTCCGGCTCCGAAAAATACGATATCTCCCGTTTTAAGCTCGCATCTGTTTATTAGCTCTTCTACCGATTTTTCGCTCATAAATTTCAAAAGAGGTCCCTTTAATCCTTCCTCTTTCATCTGAAAGTATCCAAGTCCGCCGGCACCGAATTTCCTAACGAAATTTTCAAGCTCTTTTATCATTTTTCTTGAAAAGAAATTATCTCCGCCGGGAACTTTTAAAGCTTTGATTCTATTTAGATATTTGTTGCTGGCGATTGTAGAGAATATTTCGTTTGTGGAGTCCTCGAACAGATCGGCAACCTCCACCATCTTTAGGTCATACCTAAGATCGGGGCGATCGGTACCGTACAGCTCCATAGCCTCTTTGTATTTCATTCTTCTAAAGGGGGGATTTATCTCATATCCCGCCGCTTTGAAGGCCTCTTTGACAACCTCTTCGGCTACCTTCATCACGTCTTCATCACTGCAAAAACTCATCTCTATATCTATCTGAGTAAATTCGGGCTGTCTGTCCGCCCTTAGATCCTCGTCTCTAAAACATTTGGCTATCTGAAAGTATCTGTCAAATCCCGCCACCATCAAAAGCTGTTTGAAAAGCTGGGGAGATTGAGGGAGTGCATAGAATTCTCCGGGATATATTCTGCTTGGAACAAGATAGTCTCTTGCTCCCTCGGGGGTGGATTTTGTCAAGACGGGAGTTTCGACCTCCAAAAATCCGAGTTTGTCGAGAGTGTTTCTAACCGCTACCGTAACTTTGCTTCTTAAAGCGAAAATATCGTAAAGCTTCTTTTTTCTAAGATCAAGATATCTATATTTTAGCCTAATCTCTTCGTTTACGTTTTGATCGCCTATGACAAACGGCAAAGGAGCACTGGAGTTTTCAATAATCAGCTCATCTACCACAACCTCTATTTTTCCGGTTTTTAGTTTCGGATTCTCAAGGCCTTTGCCTCTGGCTCTAACTTTGCCTTTGGCCAAAAGTACATATTCGTCTCTTACCTGTGTGGCTATTTGATGGGCTTTTTCGCTGTCCGCCGGATCGCATACAAGCTGGATCAGACCGGTTTTATCTCTAAGATCGATAAAGATAACACCGCCGTGGTCTCGGTAGCTGTTTGCCCATCCGCAAAGCTCTACCTTTTTTCCTATGTCGTTTTCATTCAATTCTGCGCAGTAGTGAGTTCTCACATCCTATTCCTATTTGTAAAATATTTGATTACTTTTTGAAAAGGCCTGATTATATCAAAAAAATGCTTTTTGTATTATGAAAGCTTAAAAAAAGCCATCTTATCTTTTCTCTATCACTTTTTCGAAAAGTTTAAGATAATTTTTTGCCGTTTTTTCCCATCTAAAGAGGGAGGCTCTTTTGTATCCTTTTTGGGCGAGCTCTTTTTGGAGGTTTTCGTCTTTTATAAGCATCGTTAGTTTTTTGGCGATATCTTCTACGCTGTTTGGATCTACGTAAAGGGCGGCGTTTGCGCATATTTCGGGCATGGATGAGAGATTTGAGGTAATTACCGGAGTTTTTGAGGCCATCGCCTCAAGCAAAGGAAAGCCGAACCCTTCATAAAAAGAGGGGTATATGAAGATTTTGGCTTTCAGATATAGTTCTTGTAGCTCTTTTAGATCCAAGTTTGAGTGGAATATTATATTTTCATCCATTTTGGCTTTTTGCAAAGCGAGTATGTTTTTGGGGCGGATTGCGAAGTTTGAGGAGAAGTTTCCCACTATGACAAGCTTATATTTAAATTCGCTTGGGAGTCTTTTGAAAGCTTCTATTACGGAGGAGAAGTTTTTTCTCTCATTCAGGCTTCCCACATACAAAATGATATTTTCCTTTTTTATCTCTCTTTTTTCGAAAAACGAATCCAAAATACCGTTGTATATGATATCTATCTTCTCTTTTGCGAAAGGGTAGTGTCTGACTATTTCTTCTTTGGATGCTTTTGAGATAGTAACGATTCTATCGGCTCTTTGTAGTATCAGAGGAATAACCGTTTTGTAATAGAGATAGAAAAATTTCGAGACGGTTTTGGGGTGAGTGAGATATGCTACGTCGTGAAGCGTTACCACGAGCTTTGTGTTTTTGAACGTCCAAAAGGGGGCGATGTTGGCGGGGGAGTATAAAAGATCGTATTTTTTGGCGATAAACGGCAATCTGATGTGTTCCCATAGGTGTTGAAGGTATCTGTTTTTGGATTTGGGTTTTGCTATGGAGATGTCGGATATTTTGTTTAGGTACTTTACTATATTTGCCGTAAATACTTCCACTCCGCTTTGGGTTTGATGGGCCAAAGCCCTTCCGTCTATTAGAATCTTATATTTTTTTTGCAAGATACTTTATTCCTTTCAAATAGCCTTTGATCTCTTCAAAATCGCCTTTTAACAACGAAGCTAAAATATATCCTATATATGTCCACCAAATAGTTAAATACTTGTAATTTCCTCTTTTCGATAAAGAGAGTAGCTTGTAGTGGTTCACCACTTTCATAAAAGCTACATTTTCCACTCTGTCTCTTGATAGAGGAGATTTGAAATGTTTGACTTTCAAAGCCGGATTTACTATCAAATCTCCCTTTTGTGAGGCTATCAAAGAGAAATATATATCCTCTCCCAATGAGTAGCTATTGAAATAGTCTTGAAATTTAGCCTCTTTTAGCGCCTCTTTTCTAAAAGACATATTGCATCCGTCAAGATATTGGCTTACAAACGGCTCTTTTTGACTTTTCCATAGATACATCGAGGAGTTCATCATTGAGAGAGATAGTTTTGATTTGTCGTTGGAGTGGTAGAGAAATAAGATAGAGTATAATTTCCTAAAAAAAGAGTAATCGGGAAGCAGCATATCCACTCCTCCCACTCCCGCGGCGTTTGGAAATTTGGCGTATGTATCAAGGAGGATTTTTATATAGTTTTTATCTATCTCTACATCATCGTCCAAAAATAGAATTTTGTCGCTTTTAGCTCTCTTGATGGCTTCGAGTCTCGATCTAAAGAGTCCCGGAGAGGTTTTTTTGAAATAGCTAAAGTCATACCCCTCACAGATAGATTGTAGCTCTTTTTGTTTCTCTTTATCTATCTCTCCGTCGTCGATTATCAAAATCTCTATATCTTTTTTAGAGATATTTTGCTGTTTGGAGATGGAGATTAGGCAGTTTGTAAGATCTTTTATTCTGTTTTTCGTGCAAAGGGCTACCGTCAAATTCATAAGGAATTATACAATTATAGTTTGTAAAAAGTAAATTGGGTATAATCGCTTTTATGAAAAGAGTAGGACTTTTTATTCCCTGTTATATCGATGTTTTTTATCCGAACGCGGCGCTATCTACATTGAAGATCTTGAAAGATCTCGGCTATGAGGTGGATTATCCGCTAAATCAAAGCTGTTGCGGCCAGCCCTTTTTAAATAGCGGAGTTTTTAGTGAGGCTAAAGGTTTGGCCGAAAAATTTATAGAGATTTTTAAAGACTTCGATTATGTGATAGCTCCCTCGGCAAGCTGTGTGGCAACCGTTAGATATCGCTATAGAGAGCTTTTGAAACCCTCCAAAGAGCTTGAGAAGATCATTGCAAATACCTATGAAATATGCGAATTTTTGCATGATGTGGTGAAACTAAAAGAGCTTAGGGTATCTTTTCCCCATAGAGTCGGATTTCATCAAAGCTGCCACGGTTTAAGGGAGCTTGAGCTTGGGGTTGGAAGCGAGCTTGTGAAGCCTCAATACTCTAAAGTAAAGTATCTTTTAAATCTTGTCAAAGATATAGAGATAGTAGATCTAAAAAGGCCTGATGAGTGTTGCGGATTTGGCGGAACTTTCTCTATAAACGAGCCGGAGATATCCATCGCTATGGGAAGAGACAGGATAGAGGATCACAAAAAAGCCGGAGCCGAATATATCGTAGGATACGATATGTCCTGTCTTATGCATATGGAGGCTATAGCAAAGAGAGAGAATGAAGATATCAAATTTTTGCATGTAGTTGAGATTTTGGCCGGAGCGGATGATGAATCATAGAGAGAGAGCGAGAGAGTTTTTGGCCGATAGGGAGTATGCCAAATGGCATGACGAGGCTCTTTGGTTTGTGAGAATGAAAAGGGATGCTGCCGCAAAAAGCGTAAAAGAGTGGGAGGATCTAAGAGAGGCTGCCGAGAAAATAAAAGAGCATACGATAGAGCATTTGGGTTTTTATTTAAGAGAGTTTGCGAAAAACGCTTCCAAAAAAGGCATCAAAGTTCACTTTGCCAAAGATGCCAAAGAGCATAACGAAATAGTCTATTCGATTTTGAAAAAGCATCGAGTAACCAAGGTGGTAAAGAGCAAATCGATGCTTACCGAAGAGTGTGAGCTAAATCCCTTTTTGGAAAGCAGAGGTATAGAGGTTACCGATACTGATCTTGGGGAGAGAATCGTTCAATTAAGAGGCGATAGGCCGAGTCATATCGTTTTGCCTGCAATTCATCTAAAAAAGGAGCAGATAGGAAAGCTTTTTGAAGAAAAACTGCACATCGAAAAGGGCAACAGCGATCCTCTCTATCTGACAAACGAAGCGAGAAAGGATCTAAGAGATAAGTTTCTAAAAGCTCAGGGCGCTATAACGGGAGTCAATTTCGCCGTTAGCGAAACGGGCGGGATAGTCGTCTGTACCAACGAAGGAAACGCGGATCTCGGTACCTCTTTGGCAAAAGTTCATATAGCTTGCATGGGGATTGAGAAACTTATTCCTAAACTAAAGCATTTGGGAGTTTTTACCAGACTTTTGGCAAGAAACGCCACCGGCCAGCCGATAACTTCATATACCACTCATTTTAATTCACCCTCTAAAGATAAAGAGATGCATATCGTTATAGTGGATAACGGCCGAAGCGAAATTTTGAAAAACAAAGAGCATAAAAAGGCTCTCTTTTGCATAAGATGCGGTGCTTGTATGAATACCTGCCCCATCTATAGAAGAAGCGGAGGGCATAGCTACTCTTATGTAATTCCCGGTCCGATAGGATCGGTCTTGGCGAATGCGAGGGATTTGAAAAACAATGGCGATTTGGCTTTCGCTTCCACTCTTTGCGGATCTTGTACCAATATCTGCCCCGTCAAGATAGATCTGCATCATCAGCTTTTTTCTTATAGAAAAGAGTATGTCCAAAGAGGCTATATGGGTTTTAAAAAGAGGCTCTCTTACAAAACGGCTTCGTTTATTTTAAGAAATCCTTTTTTCTTTTTAGCCTCTATGAAAGGATATAAAGCTTTCTATCCGTTTTTATCGAAAATGAATCTTTGGGGAGAGGGCAGGGCTTTGCCAAAACCCGCTAAAAAGAGCTTTAGAGAGATTTATAAGGAGATGGAGTGAATATAGATAGCTTCATAAAAACTATAGGCAAAGAGAGTAAACCCTCTTTGGATATAAAGATCGAGATAGATTTCGAAATTTTCGAAGATAAAGAAAAAGCCTTTTTGCACTCTTTAAAAAACGTAGCGGTCGAAGGGGTGGTGGTAAAAAAAGCCAAAATAGAGGAGAAAATAAAAGAGCTTTCAAAAGATTATAAAAATATCGCATCTATTTATCCTTTTTCGATAAGGACGCTTAATTCGAACGATATAAAAGATCCAAAAGAGCTTAATAATGTGGATCTATCGATAGTAAAGGGCAAGTTCGGAGTGTGCGAAAACGGTGCCGTGTGGATAGAGGAGGAGGAAAATATCCATAGAGCTATCTATTCTATATGCAAACATCTTTTGATTTTACTTGATAGAGACTCTTTGGTATCTACTATGCATGAAGCTTATGAGAGAATAGATCCGAGTCTTTCTTACGGAATTTTTATAAGCGGTCCTTCCAAAACGGCCGACATAGAGCAATCTTTGGTGATAGGCGCTCACGGAGCTAAATTCGTTACGGTGTTTTTGATAGATGAGTGAGGAGAGAAAAGGGGAGCTTTTTGCCGTTGCTCTCTCTTTTTTCGAGGGGCTTTTTCCCATATGGTCGATTATTGCCGTACGAGAGATAGGACCGATTCACACTTACGCTTCAAGTTTGGTTTTTGCTTTGATCTTCTTTTTGGTTTTGAGTATTTTTAGGAAAACTTATGCGGAGCTTTTTAAAAGGGAAGCTTTAAAGGATCTTCTTTTGACCTCTTTTTATATTACGCTTTTGTTTGTTTTGCTCTATGTAGGGCTTGTTTATACGAGTGCCTCCTCCATGTCGGTAATTTTACTGCTTCAGATATTCTTTTCGTATCTATATTTTAATATTTTTGGCGGAGAGAGAATGGATGCCGTGCATACTTGGGGAGTGATTTTTATGGGGGTGGGGGCTTTGATAGTGCTTTTTCCGGGGGAGTTTAGGGTAAATAGGGGAGATCTGCTTGTCTTGATAGCGGCTATGATAGCTCCTATAGCCAATCTTTATCAAAAAAGAGCGAGAGAAAAGGTCTCAAGCGAAACGGTGCTTTTGTTTAGGAGTATTTTCGCTTTGGCGGTTTTGATCGTTTTGGCGCGTTTTTTTGAAAAGGATGTCGGGATAGAGAAGTATAAAGAGGTTTTTTTGTATCTTTTTTTGAGCGGTTTTTTTGTGCTTGGGCTTGCTAAGATATTTTGGATAGAGGCTTTGCATCGGATCTCTATTACGAAACTAAGCGCTATGGCCTCTATGATCCCTCTCTTTACGCTTGTTTTTAGCTATTTTATTTTGGATGAAATTCCTACGCCTTTTCAGCTGTTTGGAGCTTTTTTGATTATTGTAGGAAGCGTTTTTATAACGAGACAAAGCTCTCTATCCGAATAGTCTTTGTAAAATTATCTCAAAAAGCAAAACTCCCACCATCAAAAACAAAACTATCAAAACGACTCTTTTCAAAAGAACTCCTTTTTTATGGGATAATATTTTTTTGGGTATAATAGCGAAAAAATTATAAGAGAAAGCAATGGGAAGACTTACGGACAAAGAGGCTTTGGATCTGATAAGGCATGCCGATTTAAACGAGCTTGGAGAGATGGCTCTTAGGAAAAAAAGAGAGCTTCATCCCGATAAAATCACCACCTTTATAGTGGATAGGAATATCAACTATACCAATATTTGCTGGGTTAATTGCGATTTTTGCGCTTTTTATAGACACGCTAAGGATGATGACGCTTATATTCTGCCTTTTGAGGAGATAGGCAAAAAGATAGAGGAGCTTATCGAGATAGGGGGTACTCAGATACTCTTTCAAGGCGGAGTTCATCCCAAACTCAAAATAGAGTGGTATGAGGATCTTGTGGAGTGGATTCATAAAAATTATCCAACTATAACCATTCACGGTTTCTCAGCCGTAGAGATAGAGTACATAGCCAGAATTTCGAAACTCTCTTACAAAGAGGTTTTAGAGAGGCTTCATAAAAAGGGGCTTTTTTCGATGCCGGGAGCCGGAGCGGAGATTCTCGTAGATAGAGTAAGAGAGATCATATCTCCAAACAAACTGACTTCCTCCGAGTGGCTTGAGATTCATAAAGCCGCCCATGAAGTTGGGATAAAGACGACGGCTACGATGATGTTCGGCACCGTAGAGAGCGATGAGGAGATTGTTGAGCATTTAAGGAAGATAAGAGAGCTTCAGGATGAGACGGGGGGATTTAGGGCTTTTATTATGTGGAGTTTTCAGCCCTACAACACCAAGCTTAAAGAAAAAATCCCAAATATCGGCAAACAGTCTCCAAATAGATACCTAAGACTTTTGGCCGTAAGTCGTCTATATCTTGATAATTTCAAAAATATTCAAAGCTCGTGGGTAACGCAAGGAAGCTACATAGGTCAGCTTGCTTTGCTTTTTGGAGCAAACGATCTTGGCTCTACGATGATGGAGGAAAACGTCGTAGCGGCCGCCGGAGCGAGAAACAGAATGAATCAAGAGGAGATGATAAGACTTATAAAAGATATAGGAGAGATTCCCGCCAAAAGAGATACGGCTTATAATATTTTGGAGAAGTATGCGGCATGAGAAAAATTTTTAGAATTTTATTAGCATTATTTATATTGCAAGGAGTTTTAGTGGTAGCGGCAGAGTTGAGAGATTTGAAGGTAAAGAATGAAAAGATTCCTATGATTTTTGAGAGAGATAATAATCTTCCTATAGCTTCGATGCAGATTATTTTCAAAAATAGCGGAAGTATTACGGAAAAGAAGGCGGGACTTGCTAAGTTTTGCGCTAAAATGTTCAATGAAGGGACAAAGAGTCTCGGATCTGTAGGGTTTGCGAGAGCCTTAGAGAGCAAAGCCATCCATCTTAGCGCAAATAGCGGGACTGAGACGTTTGTATTCGAGGTTTCTTCTTTGAAAGAGCAGTTTGAAGATGCCGTGAAGTTTTTGAAAGATCTTTTGCAAGATCCCAATTTCACCAAAGAGGCTTTTTCCAAAGTAAAAACCATGACTTTGGGCAATCTCAAATCCAAAGAGACAGATTACGATTATATAGCCGCTTTGCATCTTAAACTTTTGATGTATGAAGGTACTCCGATAGGCCATCCGTTTTTGGGAGATTATGAGAGTATCAACTCTTTGACATTGAAAGATGTGGAGGATTTTGCCAAAGAGAGAATCGTTTTGGATAGAGCGGTGGTTGTAATAGGCGGAGATATGAGCGAGGATGAGGCTAAGGAGTTTGCAAAGAGCGTTCTTGAGATTTTGCCAAAAGGCGATGAAGGGGAGATCGGATTTTACTATCCCAAAGATAGAAACGAAACCAAAGTGATTAAGAAAGATGAGATAAAACAGGCGTATATAGATTTCGGTTCTCCTTTTTATATGAAAGTAAATGATCCCGATAACTACAAAGCCAAAGTGGCCTCTTTCATTTTGGGAGCCGGAGGTTTTGGAAGCAGAATGATGGAAGAGATTAGGGTAAAGAGGGGACTTGCCTATTCCGCTTATTCGAGAGTCAATCTTACAAAATCTCATAGCGATTTTACCGGCTATCTTCAAACGAAGATAGAATCGGGAGATGAGGCTGTGAAGATAGTAAGAGAGGTTATAAAAGATTTTGTAGAAAACGGGGTTAGCGAAAAAGAGCTTGAACAGGCTAAGAAGTTTCTTTTGGGAAGTGAGCCTCTAAGAAGCGAGACTTTAAATCAGAGATTAAATAGAGCTTTTTTAGAATTTTATAACGGTTTTGGTTTGGGATACTATAAAAAACAGCTTGATTTAATAGAGAGTTTAACTCTAAAAGAGCTAAACGACTTTATTAAAAAGCATAAAGAATTAAATGATTTGAGTTTTAGTATAGTTACTAAATGAGTTTTTCCAAAGAGGACGAAAAAAGATTAAAAAGACTTGGGGTAAGCAATCTTTTGGATCTTGCCCTGATTACTCCCTCCTCTTATGAAGATAGAAGACTTCATCCTTTCGTTCGGCTAAACGAGCTAAACGCGGTTTCGGCACTGATTAAGAGTGTAAGCTTTTCTCCCAAAAATATGAGACTTATTTTGTATGCCGAGAATCTGAAACAGACTTTGACGGCTGTCATTTTCAATCCCAAAAATTACCACAAAAAGAGCTTTAAAGAGGGTGAGAGATATTTTTTGATAGGAAGGGTTGAGAACTATTACGGACACCTTCAGCTTTTACAGCCCAAAATTTTGGATAGTGTGGGAGAGATAACTCCCAAATACAAAACTCCTCTAAGAAGCAAAAGCGTTTTTGAGCTGATGAAAAGATATCTTTCTTTAAAAGCGCTTTTAAAAGAGGGGCTGTTGGAAGAGGAGGCAAAGAGGATTTTAGATCTTCATTTTCCCAAAAATTTCGTTCCCGCAATCGATAAAGAGATGAAGCTTTTGAAGTTTGTGGAGATTTTTAACTATATGAAAAAGCTCTCCACAAAAAGAGTCCGCCAAAAAGCGAGCAAAACTTTCCAAAATCCAAACCCAAATCCATTCATTAACTCTCTTCCGTTTAGACTTACAAACGATCAGATAAAAGCGATAGAGGATATAAAAAGGGATTTAGAAAGCGAATATGCGGCCAAAAGAGTGGTGATGGGGGATGTCGGGTGCGGCAAGACGATGGTGATGCTTGCTTCCGCTTTTATGGTTCATCCTTCAAAGGCGGTTTTGATGGCGCCCACTACCGTTTTGGCTGAACAGATCTATAATGAGGCCAAAAAGTACCTCTCTTTTTTCGATATCAAAATAGCTTTAGTTACCAATAAAAGTAAAAAGGAAGATTTAAACGAATATGATTTTATCATAGGCACTCACGCGCTTTTGTATAGGGATCTTCCTAAGTGCGATCTTGTTATGGTGGATGAGCAGCATAGATTCGGAACGGTTCAAAGAGAGATGATAAAGAAGCTTATATCCAAGGATAATCTATCTCCTCATTATATCCAGTTTTCGGCCACACCGATTCCAAGGACGCTCTCTTTGATAGAATCAAACCTTGTGGACTACTCTTTCATAAAAGAGCTTCCTTTCAAAAAAGATATAACTACCAAAATAGTTACGAAAAAAGATTTCAGAGATTTAATAGCTCATATCAAATCGGAAGCCGATAAATCCAATCAGACTATTATTGTATATCCGCTTGTCGAGGAGAGCGAAGCTATAGATTATCTATCTATCGACGAGGCTAAAGATTATTGGCTTAAACATTTTGAGGGCGTTTATGTAACTCATGGAAAAGATAGGGATAAAGGGGATGTTTTAAAAGAGTTTAGAGAAAAGGGCAAAATTTTGATAGCCACTACTCTTATAGAGGTGGGTATCTCTCTTCCGAAACTGACTACTATCGTGATAGTGGCTCCTGAGAGAATGGGACTTGCTACGCTCCATCAGCTAAGGGGTAGAGTCAGCAGAAACGGTCTTAAGGGATACTGCTTTTTGTTTACCAAACATCCCGAAAATGAGAGACTTAAGGCTTTTTGCGAAACGTTGGACGGATTTGAGATAGCGAAACTTGATTTGAAATTTCGCCAAAGCGGAGATATTCTAAAAGGAGAGCAGCAAAGCGGCAAAAGCTTTCGCTTTTTTGACCCGGCTTTGGATGAAGAGATAGCTAAGGAGGCTAAAAAGAGGGTGGAGAGTGTTT
>JAADDG010000049.1 GCA_013154075.1 Campylobacterota bacterium
TAAAGGGAAAAATTCTAAACGTTGAAAAGAGCAGAATAGATAAGATTTTGAAATCAGAAGAGATTATCAATATGATAACGGCTCTTGGATGCGGAATAGGAGATGAGTTTAACGAAAGCAAACTAAGATATCACAAAATTATCATCATGACGGACGCCGATGTGGACGGAAGCCATATTCAAACGCTTCTTTTGACGTTTTTCTTCAGATATCTAAAGGAGATTATCGAAAAGGGTTACCTCTATATAGCTCAGCCTCCTCTTTACAGATACAAAAAGGGTAAAAAAGAGATCTATCTAAAAGATGATAAAGAGATGAACGAATTTTTGATAGAAAACGGTATAGACTCTTTGAAAATCGAGGGAGTAGGTAAAAGAGATTTGGTCGAATTTTTCAAAATAGTGGCCGCATATAGGGGAATATTAAAAGAGCTTTCCAAAAGATACTCCGTAATAGAGGTGGTCAGATTTCTTATAGAAAATCAAAAGCTTTTAAATGTCTCTTTAGAAGATCTTGAAAAGAGAATAGAGGAGTATGTAAAATCTATCGGATTTAATATTTTAAATAAAAAAAGAGATGAGGAGTCTCTTCATCTCTATATTCAGACAAACGAAGGCTTAGAGGAGCTTAAAATAGACGAAGAGCTCTTTACAAATCCGCTTTTTCAAGAGGCTTTATATATCTATAACAAAATAAAAGAAAGAGAGTTTGAGGAGCTGTTTGAGGGAAGAGACTTCATAGAGATTTTAGAAGAGATAGAAAAAGAGGCCAAAAAGGGAGCCTATATCCAAAGATACAAAGGTCTTGGAGAGATGAACCCGGAACAGCTTTGGGAGACTACCATGAATCCAGAAAACAGACGCCTTCTTAGAATAAAGATAGAAGACGCGGCGGAAGCGAGCGAGACGTTTTCTCTCTTTATGGGTGATGAGGTGGAGCCAAGAAGAAAATATATACAAGAGCACGCCAAGGACGTTAAACATCTTGACGTTTAACTCTTTTTATTTGTGTTTTACGTAAAGGTAGGAGGAGTAGACAAATAGAATGAAGATCGGCAAAACTATGCCGATCTCAGGCGGCAATATTCCGTTTATCGTAATCTTTGCCAAAATAAACAAAATTCCCCATAAAATCAAAGATCCCAAAACAAAAACTGTCGATAGAAGAAGCGTATCGAAAAATCTTCCCGATATCGGAATGTAATAAAAAGACATCAGTATGAAAAAGGGCGCAAAGAGCGGAAAGATAGTCATAAGATACAAAGAGGCCTTTATCTTTTCGATGCTGATATCTTGAGGTTTTAGAAGTTTTATCGCATTTATCGCGTCTATTATCGTAAAGCTCGTTTTTCCTTCGAAGATGTTGGTTATTATTTTCGGTTTGAAATCTTTTAAAGTATTTAGAGACTCTCTCTCCTCTATTTTCAAGCCTTGCAGATTGTTTTGAGATATTTTCGGTTTATGAATTATTTTTACCTCTTTCAATTTCCAAAGATTGTCTTCAAACACCCCGCTTTTTGCGTTTATTATCTCTTTTAGATCTCCGTTTGAGGTAACGAAAAGTTTTAGATCTTTTGCCTCTTTGGTAAAAGGATTTAGAGATCTTATATAGACATACGTATCGTAATTTTTCAAAAAGAGATCAGAAGAGGTTGAAGTTAAGGTGTTGTATTTTCTTATGTTTTTGGCGTACTCTCCGCTATAGGCAAAAGGCGTTGCGTTTAGTGTTATATAGATTAGGGTAATAAAAAGCGATATCAGAAAAATCGGGGTTATTATCATGTTTTTTGAGATTCCGAAAGAGTAAAGCGCTATAAGTTCGCTGTTTTTTATCATTTTGATTTTGGTAAAGATCATCGCAAAAATCAAAGAGATCGGCAGAATATAGTTTAGTGATTCCAAAAATTTATAGATGATGTATAGAATTTGAAGGTTTGCAGAACTTGGAATATCTTTTAGGTGTTGCAAAAGATCTATACCCACAAAAAAGGTGGATAGAGCCAAAAATATGATAAATAGATTTTTAAGATATAGTATCGATATATATTTTTGAAATATTTTCATTCACAAACGCTTTTCTTTAAAGGATATCTGTTTTTAATATAAGAAAGATCGTCGTTTTCCATCAAATCTAAAACTATCTCCATAGCTCTTTTGATGGATTTATCCAAACACTCTCTCTCATGCTTGGTAAAATCGCTAAGTACGTATTTTACCACTTCATCCTTTAAAGAAGGGCGTCCTATTCCCACTCTTACTCTTATATAATCATTTCCTATCAGTTTATCTATCGATTTTAGTCCGTTGTGTCCTCCGCTGCTTCCTCCCCTTTTTACTCTAACCACTCCAAGAGGCAGATCCAAATCGTCATGAATGACTATTATATCTTTTCGATCTATTTTATAGAAATTGGCTACGGCCAAAACGCTTTCGCCAGATAGGTTCATAAAAGTTTGAGGTTTCAAAAAAAGAGTATTTGCAGTCTTATAGAGTTCGCCTTTGAAGAGGGGTTTGTTTATGGGGGTGGGGTTTAGACGATCGATAAGTCTATCGATCACCATAAACCCTACGTTATGTCTCGTATTTTCATACTTTTTCGTAGGATTTCCCAAACCTACTATAAGAAGCATTATTTAGCTTTGATTACACCCACTACCGAAACTCTGTCGGCTATCATAAATCTTACATTTTCACCCGGATCTATATCTCTAACCAATATCGAATCTCCCACATCCAAATCGCTAACGTCAAGTACGTAAGCATCCGGAAGATCTTCAGGTTTGCATTTTACCGGAAGTCTCTTTTTGGAAAAAATCAAAACACCTTTGTTTTTCAAACCTTTAGGAGTTCCTTTGGTTTTTACCGGAACCAAAAATTTGGTTACCACTCCCGGAGTGGCCACTTTTAGATCTACGTGAAGAAGCTGACTTGTTACGGGATCTTTTTGGTACTCTTGAATAACTACGGGAAGCTCTTTATCACCCACTTTTACGTTAAATACGAGTTTATCTTTGTTCTTTACGGCTTTTATGAACTCGTTTGTTTTGAAAGCCGCGTTTATATTCTCGACTCCCTTTCCGTAAATGTTGGCAATTAGATAACCATCTCGTCTAAGAGCTTTTGCACTCTTTTTACCGATACTATCTCTAACTATACCTTCTAACATACGATTTCCTTCCAAAATATTTTAAAAAACGCGATTTTACTATAAATAAAATAAAACCGTAATAAAATTTGAGCCTTTTTCCTATAAAAAGAATAAAAAAAGATTTTTAAAGTAAGGGGAGGTAAAAATGGTGCGGATGGAGGGACTTGAACCCCCACGCCTTGCGGCACCAGATCCTAAGTCTGGCGTGTCTGCCAATTTCACCACATCCGCT
>JAADDG010000171.1 GCA_013154075.1 Campylobacterota bacterium
AATTTCATTGCTTCTATACATAGGTTGATTAACTAGTTTTAAAAGCTCCTCTTTGCTTGGAGAGGAGTATTCGATGATATCTATTTTAGTTGGGATAGAAAACTCTTGAGGGTTGTTTTTGTAGTATCTTTTTAGATCCTCTTCGGTAGCTTTCCTTATTTTCGAAGAGGCGATTTTTTCGTATAGTCTTTCTCTTTTTATTTTATTTCTAAGCTCCTCTTCATATTCATCCAGATCTATACCTTTATCTTTCAAAACCTCTTTAAATTCATCCAAACTTAATCTATTTTGTTTGGCGATTTTTCTCATCTCCTGCTCTACATCATAACTATCCACTCTTATATCGCTTCTTTTTATCTCTCTATCTTCCACTTTCTTTTGTATAAGGAGATCTATCGCTCTATTTGTTGATATATTTAAGGCTTTGCTATATTTTTCTATCTCATAAGTGGTTATCGGTTCGTTGTTGATAATAAGCGATATGCCGTCTACAAATCTCCCTTCTGCAAATGCAGTCGATATAAAACATGAAGCTATAAAAATTATTTTATAAATTTTTGAGTTTATTTTTCCCATCTCTATCCTTTATCTTTTAAAAAAGTGATTAATTATAACACATTTAAAAAAGTTTATGATAAAATCGAACTCAAACAAAAAAATAAAAGGTTTTAAATGGTCGTTACGAGATTCGCTCCCAGTCCTACGGGTTATCTTCATATAGGAGGGCTTAGAACGGCTCTTTATAACTATCTGTGGGCCAGAAAGAATCACGGAAAGTTCCTCCTTAGAATAGAGGATACCGATCTTAAAAGAAACTCCAAAGAGGCCGCAAAGGCGATAGAGGAGGCTTTCAATTGGACGGGGCTATCTTATGACGGAGATCCGATCTACCAATCTCAAAGATTTGATATCTACAAAGAGTATATACAAAAACTTCTTGACGAAAACAAAGCCTATTATTGCTATATGACCAAAGAGGAGCTTGACGAGCTTAGAAAAGAGCAGATGGCAAGAAAAGAGCGTCCGAGATATGACGGCAGATACAGAGATTTCAAGGGCGAGCCTCCAAAAGGGGTGGAGCCGGTAGTTAGAATCAAAGTCCCTCAAGGCGAAACGATAGAGTTTGAAGACGGAATCAAAGGAAAGGTTAGCGTAAAAGTCGATGACGTTATGGATGATTTTATCATAGCCAGAAGCGACGGGACGCCTACCTATAATTTCGTTGTGGCGATAGATGACGCTTTGATGGGGATAACGGACGTAATTAGGGGAGACGATCATCTATCTAATACTCCAAAGCAGATAGTCGTTTACAAAGCTTTGGGTTTTGATATCCCTAAATTTTATCACGTTCCGATGATTTTAAATCCGCAAGGAAAGAAGCTCTCTAAAAGAGACGGGGCGATGGATGTGATGGAGTATAAAAGAATGGGATATCTGCCAGAGGCTCTTTTGAATTTTTTGGTAAGACTTGGGTGGAGTTACGGTGATCAAGAGATATTTTCGATGGAGGAGATGCTAAGGCTTTTCGATCCTCACGATATCAACAAATCGGCTTCCGCTTATAATGCCGAAAAGCTTCTTTGGCTAAACGCTCACTACATCAAAAACGCTCCTTATGAGAGACTCATTAAAGAGCTTGAATTTTTCGGAGTCCACATAGATGATCACGATAAAAAAGAGATTTTGATAGATTCCTTGAAAGAGAGAAGCAAAACTCTAAAAGAGATGGCCGAGGCTGCTTTGAAAATATTGAAAGAACCCGCCTCTTACGATGAGAAGGCCGTTAAGAAATTTTTGAAAGAAGAAAATATAGAGATTCTAAAAAAATTCAAAGAGGCTTTGAAAGAGAGAGAAAATCTCCATCTACCGGTGGACTACGAAGAGTTCGTAAAAGAGTTTCTCGATAAAAACGAACTAAAACTTAAAAATCTCGCACAGCCGCTTAGAATAGCGCTTGTGGGAGATACGGTAAGCCCTTCTATCTACGATGTGCTAAGCATCGTAGGTAAAGAGGGGATTATTAAGAGAATAGAAAAACTTTTAAATCATTTACAGGAGGAAAATTAGATGGCAGAAAAAGATTTCAAACAAGAGAGTTTGGATTATCATAAGGCAAGAGACGAGTTTGATACAAACGGAAAGATAGGAACGCTTATTACTAAGCCTTGTGATACCGAAAAAGAGTTGGCTATGGCTTATAGCCCGGGAGTTGCTTATCCATGTTTGGAGATAGAGAAAAATATCGATGACGCTTACGAGTATACGAATAAAGGAAACTTGGTTGCGGTAATAAGCGACGGAACGGCTGTACTTGGACTTGGAGACATCGGTCATCTTGCAAGTAAGCCGGTTATGGAAGGTAAAGCGGTTTTGTTTAAAAAATTCGCCGGCGTGGATGCTGTAGATATAGAGATCAATACGAAAGATCCGGATGAGATTATAGAGACCGTTGCGAGAATCGCCGATACTTTCGGAGGAATTAACCTTGAAGATATCAAAGCTCCCAAATGTTTCTATATCGAGGAGAAATTAAAAGAGATTTGTGACGTTCCGGTTTTCCATGACGATCAGCACGGAACGGCGGTTATTACGACTGCGGGTCTTATCAACGTTCTTGAGATGACAGGCAAGAAAGCCGAGGATTTGAAAGTTGTGGTTATCGGTGCGGGAGCGAGCGGTATAGCTTGCGCCACTATGTATAAAGATCTTGGTGTTAAAAACATCACTATGCTTGATAGTAAAGGTGTAATCCACAGCGGAAGAGATGATCTAAACGAGTATAAGCAGAGATTTGCTTTCGATACTCCCGATAGAACGTTGGAAGATGCGATGAAGGGAGCAGATATGGTTCTTGGACTAAGCGGTCCGGATCTAATCACTCCTGAGATGGTTAAAACAATGGCCGATAATCCTATCATCTTCGCTTGTGCTAACCCGATTCCGGAAATTATGCCTCCGGTTGCCAAAGAGGCAAGAAGCGACGTGATTGTGGGAACCGGAAGAAGCGACTTTCCAAATCAGGTAAATAACGTTTTGGGATTCCCTCAAATCTTTAGAGGTGCATTGGACGTTAGAGCGAGAAAGATTACCGAAGGTATGAAAATGGCTGCTGCTAAAGCTTTGGCAAAACTTGCTAAAGAGCCTGTTCCAGATTACGTCAAAAAAGCTCACGGAAGAGGTGACGATATGACTTTCGGACCTGACTATATCATCCCTTCACCGTTTGATAAGAGAGTTCTTCCTTATGTCGCTACCGCGGTTGCTAAAGCTGCGATAGAAGACGGAGTGGCAAGAATCACTGACTTTGACGAAGAGAAATACTTCAAACATCTTGAGGAGTTGGCGGAGAGAAGATAATCTTCTCTCTCGCTCC
>JAADDG010000059.1 GCA_013154075.1 Campylobacterota bacterium
TTGCCGTCTCTTGTAAATTTCGCTTTCAAAGAATCGGCGGTATAATAGAATCCTGCATGCAATACGCCGCTATTTCTACCGCTTGAGTGCATAGCTACCTCTTTTTCTTTCTCTATCAAAGCGACGTTTAGATCTTTGTATCTCTCTTTTATGATTTTAGCCAGATTAAGGCCTATTATACCTCCGCCTATAATCACGACATCATACATCGCTATTCCTCAAAAAAGATTGCAAGCCAAACGGCAGGCTTTGAAGTGAAAGATACTCTATGTTTAAGATGTGGAGGAATGACAAGATAATCCCCTTCGCACAGTTTCACCTCTCCATCCTCAAACTCCAAAGAGGCCTCCCCTTTCAATAAAACCACAAATTCATACCTCTCCTGATCGTACCAAAAACCCACCGGAGAGCTTTGGCCGTAGGATAAGATTCTCTCTATCTTTACGTTTTGATTTTCAAAAAGAGTCTCGAAAATCTCCTCTTCACTATCTTCCGGAATTATCGTAAAAATATTATCGGTTATCGGTTTAATAGTTTCTTCCTTATTTTCGGATTTGCGAGATTCTCGCCTCTTAGCATTTTTATTCTCATCGTCTCAAAATCCACATATCCTTCTTTCCTATTTTCATAAGCCCCAAAACCGTAATTCATAGGAGTTTGATCGGTAAGAGAATACCAAGCTTTCTTGGCATCTATCCATCTGTGAGTATCACCGGTATAAGCCCAAATAGTTACGCTTTTTGGATCTATCTTGTTATCCTCAAGCCACAAAACCATACATCCCGGATCATCGAAAATATAGGTTTTACCGTCATTAGTAATTACCTGCACTGAATGCGAAAGGGAATCGACCTCCATATGGCATTTAGGACATTGAACTTTATGCAGGGGAAATTCTATAGGCTTTTTATCCTTATTTCCCTCAAAAACCAGATCCTTTTTCTCACAGCCTTGGAAAAAAAGCGCAAAAAAAGTCAAAATCAAAAAAAAAGCTCTCACAACCAAACCCCGTTTCTAATATAAAATAGGATAGGATATAGAGTGATTAAAATCACATATAAACTATTTAAAACTAATGAAAGATTATACCAAAGAAGAATTCTTCTTTTAATAAAAATCTTCATAAAAGCGTTCGCCATCCCCCAAAAGGTCCCACCAAAAAGAAAAATATACAAAAAATAGCCCACATAATAGTAATCTTTTTGAAGCAGACAAAAAGGGCAATGGTGCGTAGGAAGCTCATAAATATAGGTGGAGAAAAACAGAATCAAAGACAAAATCGATATAAAAAGAAAGCTTAGATTAAAAAGAGCAAACCAAAAATCCCTCTTTAGCTTATAAAAAACAACAATCAAACCGAAATTTATATAAAAAGCTCCCACCACAAGAGAGTGAGGCAGACTCATAAGAGAGGAGATGGAAGAGCTCTTAGCCGCACTAAATAGAGTACCGCAGCAACTTACTATTTTTGCGGGATCGATATTGTAAAACATCAAAACTTCCAAAACGATCTCTGCAAACAGAAAGAAAAATATAACGATAAAAAACAGAAACTTTATCTTAGTAAAAGGATAGTTGGGACTCTTCATATCAAAGTGGTGCAAAATCAGCCAGAAACCAAAAAGATAGATATTGATAATTTTTAAAATAAGCAAAGGAAAACCGTAAACGGTAGCATTCACCACACCGGCCGCGCACATCGCTCCGGGAATGACGTTTGAGAGCTTATCCATCGTAAAAACGAAAAACAAAAATAGAGGAATTTTCAAAATAAGCACATATTTAATTATCGTGGCTACCAAATAGCTCTGCTTTTCTAAAGAGTACTGCAAAGGAGTGGTTTTGTCTATATCCCATTTCAAGACTATCTTTATACTTATAAAAAGAGCCAAAACGGAAAAAATCAAAAAGATAAAATCCAAAATCAAAATAGCCAAAACTTCGGGAGTCAAAAGAGTCAAACCAATCTTCCTTTGTTTATCTCTATAACTTTGGTAAAAATCGGGTTATCGAAAAATAGAGGATCATGAGTGGAGATAATTACCGTCTTTCCCTCATTTTTGATCTCCTCTACAAACTTCAAAAAATTCAAAGAGAGCTTCTCATCGAGATTGGCAGTAGGCTCATCGGCCAAAACTATATCGGGGTCATTAACCAAAGCTCTCGCTATAGCGCATCTTTGCTGCTCCCCTCCCGATAGATTTTTTGTTTTTTGATCTCTTTTGTGCTCTATCTCAAACTTTTTCATAACCTTATTAGCCTTTTCTTCTATCTCCCTTTTAGAAAAGTTTCCGGGAATCAAAGGCACTACGATATTTTCAAAAACGGTAAGCTCCGAAATTAGATTGAACTTTTGAAAAATAAAACCTATATGCCTTCTTCTAAACAAAGCGGCGAAATTATCGGGAAGTTTCGACACTCTCTCTCCATCTACCACCACCTCTCCGAAAGTGGGTTTGCTAAGTGCTGCTATCAGAGATAAAATAGTGCTCTTTCCACTGCCACTTGGCCCCTTTAACAAAACTATCTCTCCATCTTCCACAAAAAAGTTTATATCTTTCAAAGCTACCGTCTCATCGGGCATATTTTGATTAAAAATCTTCGTTACGTTTTTAAACTCTATCATCTAATCACCTCGTCAGCCTCAAGCGTAGCGGCTCTCCACGAGGGAATAACGCAAGCGGCTATATAGATGGGAACGGTAGTGAAAAATATCAAAAAGAGAGCCTGAAAATCAAACACAAACGGAAGCCTAAACGAAGGTTTCAAAACGGAATAACCGGTAAAAATATCTCTAAGCAAAGGAGCGTTCAAAAAATAGACATAAAAAAGCGCCAAAGCCAACCCTATCACAAAAGATACGGCGGCGATAATGAAAGCTTCGTAAAATTTTTCGGTTAAAATATCCTCTATCCTCCATCCAAGAGCTTTCAATATTCCTATCTCCCTCTTCTCTTCACTCGTTAAACCGCTCGTTTTGTCATAAACGATAATAAAAAAAGTAAATACCGATACGATAAACAGCGCAAGAAAAATTCCGCTTTTATAATCGAAAATATTTTGATAAGAGACTTTCAAATCCTCTTTGGTTATGACTCTTGTGTCGGGATAAAGAAGGCGGATTTTGGAAGCTACGGTAGGAATCTCTAAAGGATTTGCCACATTTACCACCAAATCGGTAGCCTTATTTTCATCTATCCCGAAAATCTCCCTTGCCACACTCTCATCCAAAAAGATAATATCGTTGCTCTCAAGCTCGTTTTCTCCTTTAAAAACCCCTCCTATAAAAACTCTCTTAAAATCGCCGTTTGGTTTTACGAAATTGAAATAATCTTTATAATAATTTTTTGTTAAAATCTC
>JAADDG010000170.1 GCA_013154075.1 Campylobacterota bacterium
TAGTAAATTTTATAATAATTTAATTTTAATTTACTATAATTTTTCTAAATCAAATTTTCTTAACATAATAATCTCCGAGGGAAAAAATTATGCCTAAGTTATTTTTAATTTTATCTTTTCTAATAACTCCGCTTATACTTTTCGGTTCTCAAGAAGAGAAAGAAAAATTGAATGTGGAAAAAGATATAAGAAAGTGTTTCGATATACAAAACGACTCTTCAAGACTCGTATGCTACGATATGCTCGCCTCTTCCATCATCAAACAAAACAGCAAATTGGAAAGTATAGGCAAATGGGATCTCGATCTAAAAGTCCTTCCCCAAACAGGAGAGAATAAAGTAGTTTTGGCTCTAAATGCGGACATAGGACACGGCAAATGGAACAAACCGGTAACTTTGTATATAGAGTGTATAAACAATAAAAAATATCTATATATCAATTGGAAAGATTATGTCCAAAATTCACCTATCCAATTAAAAATAGATAATAAACTTTACAATAAAAAAAGATGGAAAATTTTAAGAGACGGTAAAATTACAAAATATTCAGGTAGAGACGAGGTTTTGATAAACAGACTAAAAAAGGCAAACAAACTTAGTGCAACCGCCTATACGATCCGTTCAAGAAAAATTCATGCCATTTTCGACATATCCGGTCTAAACACAGTCTATAATTCCGTTAAATCCTTATGTGAAAAGGAATAAAGCTTTTTTGGAATAATTTTTGCTTTTCTTTTAATTAATAAAAATATTAAAATATATAAAAAGGAAAAGCGTGATCAAACAACAACAAATCATCGAATATATCAAAAAGATCCCTCCTCTTCCAAACAGTATAAAACTCTCTTTAGAATATCTTGAAAAAGGAGACTTACAAAACGCCGCAAAAGTGGCACAAGACGATAAAGCACTATCTAACTATCTGATAGATTTGGTAAACAAACCCTATTTCGGTTTCAAAACCAGAGTGGAAAATATAAACCAAATATTCGGAATTTTGGGAATAAAAACGGCAAAACAGATACTTTATAGTTATCTCATATCCACTATAGCTCCAAAATCTTGGAAAGTGTTCAATCTAACCAATAAAGAGTTCTACAAACTACAATCGGAAACGATATCCAACTGGAATAAAATATTAAAATATGAAAATAGAGATGAAGATTGGTTGCAAAGCTCCATCAATTTCGTCTTGTTATCCATCTTCGTAGCGGAAGAGATATTCAAAGATAATTTCGAAGATTTTATGATTATTAAACAAGTTAAAGAGATAAATTACGACGATTTGTTACGAAAGTTTACAAATATGTCTCTTTTGGAGATAGCCGCTTTCATTTCCAAAAAATGGGAGGCGGATAAGACGATTATTTCAATGTTGAAAGATTTGTCGAAAAAAGATGCTTCCAATAAAAATTATGGAAAGTTTGTAAAATATATGCATCTTTTACTCTTCTACCAATTAAGCAAACCGGAATTTATGAAAGCCGGGTTGAACGATTTTATGGAGTTCGATCCAAATTTCGTAGAAGACATTTTTGAAGATTTCAACAAAATAGTAGGGACAATGGAGATTTATGAAACCTCTAATCAAACATAAAACAGTAATTTTCCAGCCGCAAGGCTTTTTGGACGGAAACAACGCACCTTTCGTCATAGATCACAATGAAACCGAATTTTTAAAAAATAAAAAAGATATTGAAGGAATATTCGTATCTTTAAAAAAAGTGATATTTTTTAATAAAAACGGAATAGACGTCATTTTAAAAAGACTTTTAGAGATAGTAGGAGTCAGAAAAAATCTAACTATAGGATTCGTAGATTATGACGATAGAAAATTTGAAACTTTATTGAAAATCTTTAATGATAGCGTAAACTGCAACCTTTTTGAAAACCAACAAATAGCCTCTCTATTCGTAGGTGAGATAAAAGAGGATGAAAATAAAAATAAAAAAGTAATAGTCTATAACGACAACAACGAACAAAAAAACATAATAGCGGTGGAACTGATAGAAAGGGGCTACTCCACAGTCATAGCAAAAGATAAAAAAGATTTTTTAGAAAAAAAAGAGAATTTCGATATCGCTATAGAAAAAAGCTATCTTGGCTTATATAATCAAAAAGTGGTTGCAAAAATTAAAGATAATGCAATTATTTATATCTTAAGAAACTTTATAGACTCAGAATTCAAAAATATTTTCGATCTTAACTATCATCAAAATCTCCTTAGAGTCGGATTTAAACTCTTTATTTTCGATTTCTCTCACGTATCCTCCATGAATATTCACGGGGCCAATTTCTTTACCAAACTCGTAACGGCGGCGGCCGAATACAACGCTACATTCGTAATTACAGGCTCGAACGAAAAAAAGATAACAAAGCAGCTAAGAGAAAATCTCGAAGTTGTAGGAATTCTCTTTTACGATACCATAGACGACGTTTTTGCGGATAAAGAACTGATCAAAGAGACTATGCAAAACGCTCCGGTAATCAAAAAAAACAGCCAGTCCATAACCAAAGAGATAGTACAAAATCTGCCTATCTTTATAGAGTCCGCAATTCATACCATAGAAGTGATGTCGGGAATTAAAGCCGTCAAAAAGAGCGTAAAAGCCAAACCTTTAACGGTTGCGAAAGATAAAGAATATTTCGCGGCTACCATCGGATTTTACGGATATTTCGAAGCGCTTTTGATCTTAATCTTTTCAAAAGAACTTATAAAAGAGAGTTGCAAACTATTAATCGACGAAGAGGAAGAGATCGACGATACACTTCTACTTGATACTTTAGGGGAATTCGTAAATATAATAGCCGGTAAAACGAAAGCATCTTTGGCAAAAAACAACATCAATATAAATATCACACTTCCAAGAACTTATCAAAACATTCAATCCCTAGTAGAGTCCCAAAAAAATAAAAAAGGAGTCGAAGTAGAATTTGAATTCGATAAAGAGCCTTTTTACTTCTATATAAGCAACTCTTATTAATTTTTACAGTAAAATATAAAAATCTACAAACAAATTTTTTGTAAAAAGGCTGTCTATGAGCAAAATCCCCTTTACCCATCTTCATCTGCATACCGAATACTCTTTGCTTGACGGGGCCAACAAAATAAAACCTCTTGCCAAAAGATTAAAAGAGCTCGGTATGAATTCAGTCGCCATCACCGATCACGGGAATATGTTCGGAGCGATAGAATTTTACAAAACGATGAAGAGTGAGGGCATAAAGCCTATCATAGGACTCGAAGCCTACTTACACAATCAAGAGGAACTTGACGACAAAAGCACCAAACAAAGATATCATCTCTGCCTCTATGCAAAAAACGAGATAGGTTATAAGAATCTAATGTACCTATCCTCT
>JAADDG010000193.1 GCA_013154075.1 Campylobacterota bacterium
TTATAATATAATTTACAAAAACTTATTATACTTTTTAAATAAAAGCAGAAAATTGATTTATGTCAAAAGATTCATAATGTTTATGCTTAAAAAGTATATAAAATAGTTTTTTTAAGTATTTTTAGAGTAAAAAATATTTATATTTTTTAGATCATTTGATAAAGGAAAAACAAGAAGATATTATTTTGCTCTTTTCTTTCCACTCTTTAAATTTATATTTTTTTTCATTTTTTAGATAGTTAAAATATAAATCTCCCGAATTTCTCCATGCATCAAAAACTATTCCGCTCTCATACGAGGCGTTTTTAGCCGTTACTACGATTACATTATGTTCGTTTAGTTTACCTCTGTTTGCCACTCCCCAATGAAAAGAGAAGCTTTTGAAGTTTTTGCATCCTATCTCTTTCATCAAATCTTCCACCCACTGATAACAAAGTCCCTTTTGTCGAAGATTTATATTGACTAAGAAGTTATGAAAATTGGGAGGATAAACCAAATCATATTTTTTAGATAGATAGATCGGATACAAAACGGCCGTTTTAGCGAGCTCTTTTGCTTCATATCTATCTATTTTCGGATCCAAAGAGATAAGCATTGAGTATAGTTTATCTATCTTTTTTCTCTCTTTATCGGAGATACGGGTAGGGTATATTTTCCCGTTTTTGATATTAACCGCGGTTTCATATTTTACCGCACATCCGCTAAAGAGCAAAAGAGAGAGGAGTAGAGTGATAGTTTTCATTTCATCGTAGAGATATACTCTTTGTATAACTTCTCAAGCTCTTTATCTTTTTCTATGATGATGTTTTCGTCGTGATTTATGATGGCGTTTTCCAAAATCTCTATTCTTTTTGCCAGATAAATGAATAGCTGTTTGTTGATATCGGGGATTTTATTGTGGCTCAACTGCTCTTTATCTCTTCCTTTGCTGATGACTCTTGCGGGGATTCCAACCGCCGTGGAGTTTGCCGGAACAGATTTTATCACTACCGAGTTTGCGCCTATTCTTGCATTTTCTCCTATCTCTATGTTTCCAAGCACCTTAGCTCCTCCGCCTATTACCGCTCCTCTTTTTACGGTAGGATGTCTTTTTACTCCCCTATCCAGGCTAACTCCACCCAAAGTTACGCCCTGATAGATCAAAACATCGTCTTCCACTACCGCGGTTTCCCCTATAACCACTCCGGTTGCGTGATCGATAAACACTCTTCTTCCTATTTTCGCTCCCGGATGAATATCTACGTTTGTGATAATTTGCGTAATTCCCATAATGATTCTTGCCAAAAGTTTCCAGCCTCTTTTATAAAGAGCGTGAGCTATTCTATAATTTACCAATGCCCAAACACCGGGATAGTTGAAGAGGAGTTCGAGCTTATAATTGATTGCCGGATCGTTTCTCCAAGGAGTTCTTAAATCCTGTTTTATTATCTCATAGAGTGAACGTAGTGAGCGAAACCACATTTTTACCTCTATTTTTGAACGGTTTTTAGATAGGTGTTATCGTTTAGAAATAGATAAATTTGTCCCAAGATCGTATCCCTCTCTTTTTCGCTTAGATTTTTTATCTCATCGAGATTATTTTTAAGTCTTCTCTCGACCTCTTTCATGTCATAATCAAGATCTTCTAATATATCATAAATACTTTGAGATTCTAATATATTTTTAATTTTATAGCCGTTTTCATCTATTTCTATCGTAGCTTCCGTAGGATGAGTAAAGAGATTGTGTTTCATTCCGAGTATCTCTTGATATGCTCCTACAAGAAAAAAGCCCAAAAAATACTCCTCTTTTTTTATATCCACATCGTGCAAAAAGAGAGGTTTTTTGATATTGAACTCTATCTCTCCGTCGCTATCGCAGGTTATATCCCAAAGACTTGCGGATCTAACGGGAGTTTCGTTTAGTTTGCTAAGAGGCATTACCGGAAAGTTTTGTCCAAGTCCCCAGTAGTCCGGCAGGCTTTGAAAAATGGAGAAGTTTATCAGATATCTCTCTTGAATACGCTCTTGAATCGATATAAGCTCTTTGTGAGGTTTGTTTTTCAAAAGATTCATAGCTTTTTTTATAATTAGATGTATCAAGATTTCGGTATTGGATCTATCTATCAGATCTATATATCCAAGATCAAAAAGTGTCAAAAGAGACTCCATATGATCTATACTATCATGAAGATATTCAAGAGCCGTATTTGCGTTTATGGTTTTGTAAAGTTCGAAAAGCTCCGTTATTAAGGGAGGATTGTTCTCTTTTAGTTTAAGTGAGCTTTCGTGATACTCTTGAGAAAAAAGTTCCAATACGGGAGCTGTCAAAACAGCGTGAGAAGCGGCTATATATCTTCCCGATTCTATAAAGATATCCGGTTCTTGAACCTTTTTGGATTGGGCTATAGTTTGCAGCATAAAGACGATATCGTTTGCAAATTCTCTAATGGAGTAGTTTTTTTGGTGATACTCCTCATGCTGAGAATACTCTACCGCAAGTCCTCCTCCGATATTTATGGCATGAAGGTTCTTAGCTCCCATCTTTTTTAGATCGGCATAAATGTTTCCCGCTTCTCTTAAAGCCTTTTTCATAGGGGTTATTTCGGTGATTTGCGATCCTATATGAAAATGGATCATCGTAAAGTTATCGAGTAGGTTCTTTTCTCTAAGAAGCTCTATCGCGGTTACGAGTTCGGTTGAAGTTAGACCGAATTTTGAATTTATTCCGCCGCTTTTAGCCCATATTCCTATTCCTGAGCTGTGGAGTCTGATTCTAAGACCGATATTTGGCAAAGTGGCGTGTTTTGGGGTTTTTTTGGCTATTTGAATGATGCTCTCAAGCTCGTTTAGTCCCTCTATCGTCAAAGTTATGTTATATCCCATCCTTGCGGCTATGAAACCGAGCATTATCATCTCTTCGTCTTTGAAACCGTTTACCGTGATGGGGGCGTTTTTGTTGTTGTAGGCCATAGCTATGAAAAGTTCGGCCTTGCTTCCGGCTTCAAGTCCGTAGTGATACTTTTCTCCTTTTTCCAAAAGAGAGGTTACGAAGTTTGGAAACTGGTTTACTTTTAGAGGGAAAACCGCATTGAAAGAGCCTTTGTAGTTGTTCTCTTTGGAAGCTCTTCTAAAGTGGGAGTAGATGTTGTCTATCTGTTTTTGTATCAGATGCGGAAATCTAAGCAGAATAGGCCCTTTTATTCCCTTTTTTCTTATCTCTTTGACTATATCGATGATCGCCGGTTTGGAGAGGTAGTTTAGTTTGACTTTCCCGTCTTCTATTATGTAGTTGTTTTCTCCCCAGATGTCGAGTCCGTAGTTATACAATTTCACTCACCTATTTTTTGAAATT
>JAADDG010000113.1 GCA_013154075.1 Campylobacterota bacterium
TTACGGTAAGCGGACAGCAGGTAGATGAAAAGGTTATAGATAAAATAGAGAGCTTTTTCAAAAAATATCCTCCTTCGATTTTCGGATGCAGAGATAGAAAATCGTTTGAAATTTTAAAAGGAAAAATAGAAAATTTAAAATATTCGTTCGACGATGCATATAATAGATTAAAAGCTTTAAACAATAAGGTAAAATTTTTTGAAGATGAGAAAAAAAGCGTTTTGATTCATCTAAATCTAACCTCTTATGTAGTGGAAGATGTAAAAAAAGCTATTTTAAACTATAAAGAGGTTTTAGAAAAAATCAAAAAACGGTTTGATAATCCTAAGATATACTTTATTGTAGCCTACAACGATCTAAAAGTAGAGATGCTAAGAGATACTCTAAATACGATCCAAACTTTGGAAGAGGAGTTTAAAGAAGCTGAAATTTTGGATTTTGCCTCTTTAGCAATGAAAGGGTTGCCTCTAAAAATCCCAAAAAACTCTATTATGTTTACCTCTTCTTATCATTTGGCAATGTTTGCAAAAGTGTATGAAATCCCGGTTTTTCTCTTCTCTCAAAATGAATACTACTCTCAAAAAAGAGAAGCTCTGAATATAGATGAAAATTTTGAAGAGTTTTTGAAAAATCCAAGAGCTGATAAAGAGATCTTAAAAGAGTGGGATGAGGCAAGAGAAGTTTGGGAGAGAGATTTAAAAGAGGCACTAAATAAAAAGATAGATTTAAGAAAGTATGAATATGAAAACTCCTTTAAATATACTTTCCCATTTTATGATAAATTTACAAAACATGACATCTCAAAAGAGATAAAAAAAAGAGAGTATCTTTATGAAGCGTGGAAAAGTCTTCAGCCTCTAAAAGAGTGGCTTGATGAGCTTGATGTAAGCAAGCAGTGGATAGAGAGTCAATATAAACACTTTGAAAAAGAGAACAAAAATCTAAAAGAGAATATAAAAGAGCATAAAAAGTGGATAGAGCAGCTTGAGAAGGATAAAAAGTGGCTTGAAAAGCAAAGAAGCTCGTTTGAAAAAGAGAATAAAAACTTATTAAAAAGTTTGGATGAACACAAAAATTGGGTAAAAGAGCTGGAAGAGTCCAAAAAGTGGCTTGAAGAACAGTTTACAAAATCAAAACAATGGTTTGAAAAACAAATAGAAAATTACAAAAAAAGAGACAGAGAGCTTGAAGCTGAAATTCAAAAATATAAAACATCGTTCGATGAGCTAAAAAAGTGGAATGAACAGCTTGAGAAGGATAAAAAGTGGCTTGAAAAGCAAAGAAGCTCGTTTGAAAAAGAGAATAAAAACTTATTAAAAAGTTTGGATGAATACAAAAATTGGACAAAAGAGCTGGAAGAGTCCAAAAAGTGGCTTGAAAGTCAGATAGAGAACTACAAAAAAAGAGATAGAGAGCTTGAAGCTGAAATTCAAAAATATAAAACATCGTTCGATGAGCTAAAAAAGTGGACGGAGACTTTGCAAAAAAGCAAAGAGTGGCTTGAAGAGAAAAACAACTCCTTAGAAAAGACAATCGGTCAAAAAGATAAAAATATAGAAGATCTTAGTGAAAAAGTAAAAAATTACGAAGAAAAAATTAAAGAGCTAAAAGCAAACAGATACATAAAAGCTCTTCTTAAATTAAAACTAATAGAACTTTAAAGGTGTCGGATGAACAGTATAGAGAGATTCGATTTTGACAACACTCCAGCAAGCGATAAAAGAGCTTCATATCTATATGAACTAAAAGATAAAAACTCTCCCCCTTTGGTTACGATCGTAACTCCTTTTTACAATACGGGAGAAGTCTTTTATGAGACGGCAAAATCGATAGAAAATCAATCCTTTCAGCAGTGGGAGTGGCTTATCATCAACGACGCCAGCAGTGATAAGAGAGCTTTGGAGATTTTGGATGAGTTTAGAAGCAAAGATCCGAGAATCAAAGTGATAGACCATCCCAAAAACAAGGGTCTTAGCGCCTCAAGAAATACGGGCTTTAAAAACGCAAAAAGCGATTATGTGGTCTTTATCGATAGCGACGATCTTTTGGAGCCTTTGTCAATTGAAAAGTGGTTTTGGTTTCTATATACCCACAAAGAGTATGCGTTTGTAAAGGGATATACGGTGGGTTTCGGAAGCCAAAGATATCTTTGGAAAAGAGGCTTTGATGAAGGAGAGAAGTTTCTTGAAGAAAATCTCGTAACCGCCACTTCGATGGTAATAAGAGAGGTTTTTGAGAAAACGGGAGGCTTTGACGAGAATAGAAAAGGCGGATTTGAGGATTGGGATTTTTGGCTAAACTGCGCCGATAAGAGACTTTGGGGCGGAATGATTCCGGAGTTTATGGATTGGTATAGAAGAAGAGATACTCATAGCGATAGATGGAGCGAATGGTCTGATAAAGGATTTAAAAACTTCAAAAAGGAAGCTAAGAAAAAATATCCCACTCTTTTTAAAAACTTTCCAAAACCCAAAAAAGAAGAAAAAGAGTTTACACTAAAATATCCAAAAGCCAACCTTCTAAGAAAAGAGAAAAAGAGACTTTTGATGATAGTGCCCTGGCTTGAGATGGGAGGGGCGGATAATTTCAACCTAAACTTCATAGCTCAAATGAAAAAGAGAGGCTATGAAATATCGATAGTTACTACTTACTTCTCTTCAAACAGATGGCAAAAAGAGTTTTTGACCCTAACGCCCGATATCTTTTTTTTGCACAATTTTTTGGATAAAAAAGATTATCCGAGATTTCTTTTGTATCTGATAGCCTCGAGAGATTTTGATCTGATAATGGTATCAAATAGTGAATTTGGATATGCAATTTTGCCTTTTATAAAAAGCCACTATCCGGATATCGCCTATGTCGATTACAACCATATGGAGCAAGAGGAGTGGATGGACGGCGGATATCCCAAAAAAGGAGTGGAGTATCAGCCATATCTCGATCTAAACGGCGTTACATCCGATCATCTAAAACAATGGATGATAAAAAAAGGGGCCGATGGAGATAGAATAAGAAGATGTTATATCAATGTAGATACCGAGAAATGGAAACCGGATCCCAAAGTTAGAAAAAAGGTTAGAGAAGAGTATAAAATAGATCAAAATACTCCTCTAATCTTTTACGCAGCAAGAATATGCCCTCAAAAAAAACCTCAAGTTTTCATAAAAACGATAAAACTGCTTAAAGAAAAAAAGTTAAATTTCAAAGCGATAGTAGCGGGAGACGGAGAGGATTTCGAGTGGCTTAGAAATTATGTAAAAGATTATAATCTCGAAGATGTAGTAAAACTACTTGGAGCCGTACCGAATAGCGAAGTAAATAGA
>JAADDG010000080.1 GCA_013154075.1 Campylobacterota bacterium
GCTTAAAGAAAAAAAACTAAATTTCAAAGCGATAGTGGCGGGTGATGGAGAAGATTTCGAGTGGCTTAGAAATTATGTAAAAGATTACAATCTCGAAGATGTAGTAAAACTACTTGGAGCCGTACCAAATAGCGAAGTAAACAGACTCATGAAAGCTTCCGATATCTTTTTCCTCTCGTCCGAGTGGGAAGGAATAGCACTATCTATCTACGAAGCGATGGCCTGCGGAGTGGCAATAGTAGGAAGCGATGTGGGAGGACAAAAAGAGCTTGTAACCAAAGAGTGCGGAGTCTTGATCTCCCCGAAAGATGATAGAGAAGAGATAAAAGAGTATGCCGCTATCTTGGAAGATCTTATAAAAAACCCAATAAAATTAAAAAATATGGGAGAAAATGCCCGAAAAAGAATAGAAAAAAGCTTCAAGCTTGACGATATGGGCGAATGTATGGATAAAATGCTAAAAGAAGCTATAGAACTTCACAAAAAAGATAGAAGAAAAATATTACCTTTAAAAGAAGCAAATGAGCTTGCCAAAAGAGTGGTTGATGAAATATATGTAGGGGTAGAGAGTCAAACACAGCCTCAAAGAGAGGAGTTTAAAAGACTTAAAAAACTGATAAATTCCACCAAACTAACCAGAAAAATGTATGAGGGCATAAAACCGATTGTTAAAATCTATAAAAATAGACAAGAGAGAAAGAAAATGGAAGAGATAAAAAGACTTAAAAACTGGATAAAAGAGCTTGAAGAGGCCAAAAAGTGGCTTGAAGAGCAAAACAGAAGCAAAGATAAATATATAGAAGAGCTCAAAGATTGGATAAAACAACTTGAAGAAGGCAAAAAGTGGCTTGAAGAGGAGAATAGAAAGCTAAAAGAGAAATTAGAGAAAAAATGAACATTTGGATACTAACCTCCGAGATGCCAAACCCCCTTGCCGGAGGGATTGCAAGGTATGTGGAGAATTTTGCCAAAATTTTAGGGCAAAAAGGGCATCAAGTTACGATTATCTCAAAAAGCGACGAAGAGATAGAAAAAGAGATAGCAAAAAACGTGACTTTAATCGGAGTGGTTCCTAAAGAGCCTTCAGCCTACACAGGAAATTTCACGCCTTTAAATCATCCGGCTTTCCCCTACAATATCCTTACCTTTTGGGATGCGTTTAGCTATCAGATAGCTAATAAAGTTTTAAAACTTCTAAAAAACCGCCCAAAACCCGATATCATCGAAACTCAAGAGTATTCGGCCGTAGGCTATTACCTTTTGCAAAAAAAGCTTACAAAAGAGCCTCTTTTGGCCGATATTCCCATCCTTGTTCATATCCACTCCCCTTGGTTTGAGACGGCAAAATTCAATGAAGAGCCTTTGTATAAACTCCCCTACTACTGGGTGGGGCAGATGGAGAAGTTTTGCATCCACGCAGCCGACGCTCTTATTTCTCCAAGCCGTTTTGTGGCAAACTCCGTAAAAGAGAGCCTAAAAAAAGAGCTTTTCATAGAAACCTTTCCTCTTCCAACCGCAATAAAAAAAGAAGATATCGAAATACCCGCAGATAAAAATATCCTCTATTTTGGCAGACTTGAAATAAGAAAAGGAGTTTTGCCTCTGATTGAAAGCTCGGTTTCTTTATGGAAAAAGGGAGAGGATTTCAAGCTCACTTTAATAGGAGGCGATACCGACTACTTTCCGATGGGAATGAGTGTAGGCTCTTTCATAAAACAAAAATATAGAAAATGGATAGAGGAGGAAAAGAGACTTGTTTTAAAACCTCAAAAAAATTACGAAGAGCTCCTAAGAGAGATAAAAAAATCTTGGGCGGTTATTATTCCAAGCCTTTGGGAGAATTTCCCAAATACCTGCATAGAGGCGATGTCTTTGGGGAAAGTGGTCTTGGCTTCCAAAAATGGCGGGCAAGCTGAGATGATAGAAAAAGATGGAGAGAACGGATTTATTTTCGATTGGAAGAGCGGAGATTTTGAAGAGAAGCTTTTAAAGATTTTATCTTTGACAAAAAAAGAGATAGAGGAGATAGGTAAAAAGGCTCAAGAGAGAATTTATGACTTTTGCGATCCCAAAAAAGTTTATGAAAAAAGAATCTCTCATTTTAAAAGAGTGATAGAAAATCACCACCCTAAAACTCTCTTTCCAACAACTTACGAAGTTCCTAAATTTACGGGAAATTTTAAAAAATACAATCAAAAAAAAGATCTTTTATCGGTAGTAATCCCCTACTATAATCTCGGTTCTTTACTAAATGAAACCATTCAAAGTATTTTAGACTCCACCTATAAAAATTTGGAGATAATAATCGTAAACGACGGAAGCAGTGATAAAGAGAGCATTGAGGTTTTAAAAAAAATAGAGAGAGAAAACAATCCCAAAATAAAGATCATCCATACCGAAAATCAAGGCTTAGCAACTGCGAGAAACAAAGGCGCAAAAGAGGCAAACGGAGAATTTTTGGCCTTTGTGGATGCGGATGATCTGATAGATAAAGAGTTTTTCAAAAAAGCTATAGAGATTTTAAAAAGCTATGAGAATGTCTCGTTTGTCTATTCGTGGGTGGAATATTTTGGAAGTTTGCAAGATGTCTGGCCTACTTACAACGCCGAATTCCCATACCTTTTGGCTCACAATATGATAAACGCAAATCTCGTTTTAAAATATGAAGAGTTTATGAATAAGGGGCTTAATAAAAAAGAGATGAAATACGGTCTTGAAGATTATGAAGCATGGATAAATATCTTGGCAAACGGCGGTGTCGGAGTAGCGATCCCAGAAGTGCTCGTTAGGTATCGAATAAGAGAAGATTCGATGTATAGGAAAGGGACAAAAGATCAAATATATTATCTTTATGAACGAATCACAAATCTTCATCCGTCTTTGTATCAAAAATATGGAGCCGAGCTTTTCAATCTGCAAAACCAAAACGGTTCAGCAAGCGAGTGGATCCACCCTTCCACTTCAACTTCCGGCCTTGCTTGGAGAGAATACGAACTTGGAGCTAAAATCGTCAAAAAGATAAAAAATAACCCTCTTATAAAACTACTTCTTAAAAATCCTAAAATGAAAGAGAGGATGAAAGAGGTTTTGAAAAAAATTTCTTAATCATCAAGCTATTTTCTCACAAACTTCAAAGGAATCTCCCCGTCAACCGATCTTATATGAATATCTCTTTGAGGAAACGGTATCTCTATATTGTTCTCATACAAAGCGTCATAAATCAAAATCAAAAATCTCGACATCGTCCTTTTAGGATAAAATACCCCATCCCCCTTTATCCAGACAAATAGCTCGAAAT
>JAADDG010000200.1 GCA_013154075.1 Campylobacterota bacterium
TTGGAGTTTTTCATCCTTTCGTTTTCACTTTTTTTGTCTATTTAGGAATTTTGATTATAAGAATTTTTATCAAACTTATAAAAAGATTTACGGGAGGCGATCTTTAAGCCTCTTGTAGATCTTTAAGTTTGTAAATTCTTGTAATTTCATTTGAAAAAGAGCAGTAGGCTTCTTCCAAAAATTCAAAGTATTCGCTTTTATCAAAAATCTCTTTGCATATAGGATAGTGATAGGCTATATATACGCTATTTGTATATTTATCTCTATTTTCTACTATTTTATCGTGTACCTTTTGCATGATCTCTTCATTGAAAGGATTGTAAAAAAATATCAAAGATACGTTTGTAGGCGGGGAGAAGTGTGCCGCGTCTTCCAAATATACTTTGAAATTTTTTACTTTTAATTTTTTTAGATTATTCATACTTATTTGATAGAGTTTAGGTGCAAATTCCACTCCTATAACTTCCGAAAAGCCGAATTTATAAGCTTTATATAAAGAAAAACCTTTGCCGCTTCCATAATCCAAAAACGCTCCCTTTGTAATATCCGGTTCATACTCTTTGATCTTTTCCAAAATTTCCAAAAAAGGTTTTTCCAAAACGGCATGATAAGTGCTCGCTTTTTCTCTGTTGTCTCCTTTCACTTCAAGATCGAATATGTTTTCGGGGCTGAAATCCACTCTTTTATATTTGAAATATAGATGTTTTTTGATTCTTTTTAAAAAGCCTTTTATTCCTTCTTTTTTTATTACGTTTTTTAAAACGTTTATGTGGTGATTTAGAGTGTAGTAATGAGAGATATCGAAGTAAAAATTTTTTGCTTTTTCCATAAAAATTTTCCTTTTTTTGTTTCTAATTATATCATAGGAAGAGGAGCAAAGAGAGCTCTTTTTTGGTATAATTTCCAAAGTTTACAAGGAGTGTAATATGATCGGCAAATATGAGAAAAATTTTGATGAAATTTGGGAGAAAATAGAACAGGTTAGATTAAGAACCAATCAATATCAAATAATTAAAATAGTTGCTGTTAGTAAAAGCGTAGGAAGCGATGTTATAAGAGAGTTTTATAAAGTGGGTCAAAGGGCTTTTGGTGAAAATAGAGTTCAAGATCTTAAAGAAAAGGCAAAAGAGCTTGAGGATATTCCGATAGAGTGGCATTTCATAGGAAGACTTCAAAAAAATAAGATAAATCATCTTTTGGATATCAATCCTTTTTTGATTCAATCTTGTGACGGTTTGGATCTTGCTAAGGAGATTGATAAAAGAGCGGAAGTAAAGGGTAAAAAAGTAAACGCTCTTTTGCAGATAAATAGTGCGAAAGAGGAGAGTAAAGCCGGAGTTATGCCGGAAGTTGCGGTGGAAGAGTATTTGAAAATAAAAGAGGAGTGCCCAAACATTAATCTAAAAGGAGTTATGACGATAGGAGCCCATACGGACGATAAAGAGCTTATAAAAAAGAGTTTCGAGACAACCTATAAAATATTTGAAAAGCTTCAGAAGGAGGGAGCAAAATATTGCTCTATGGGAATGAGTGACGATTTCGAGCTTGCCATAGAGTGCGGTTCGAATATGCTTAGATTAGGCAGAATCCTTTTCAAGTAGACATCTTGCGATTTTGCCGTCAAGCCCTCTTAGGGCTTCTCCGAATATATAAAAATCGCAACTTCTCTCCTCCCCGTCCGCAAAAGATAAAATTCCCGATTTAAATACTCGAACGGGTAGACCGTCATGTTTGAATTTCGCCACCTCCTCCCAATTTTCGAGATCTTTGCTTGCAAAAAGATGAACGTAATTATCTTTGGTTCCGGGTTCTTTGTCTCTTACGGTAGCTATCAGATAGACTCCGTCTATTAAGGTTTTGGTATAGATGATAGGGCCGGGGAAGTCTTGTACTTTTTTTAACTCTTTTGTTTTTCTATCGAGTTTGAAAAGATAATTGTCTTCAAATTCGCTATCCATCGCCCAATATACGCTATCTTCGGTAAAGAAGGCGCTGCATCCTCTATAAGTTTGGGTTCCGTCCCCTATCCACTCCATATTTTTGAAATCTTTGTCGCTTTTTATCACAAAGCACTCATCCTTATAATCTCCGGTAAATATCCAAATTTTATCTTCGAATTTATCGTAATAGCAGCCGTGAATATGTTTAATTTTGCCCGGTTCAAAAACGTATGCTTTTTTCCAACTTTTTCCAGCATCTTCGCTTTTGTAGATAGGTACCTCTTTTCTATCGGCATTCATTCCGTATTCTCCGAAAATTATCTCTTTGCCTCCGTTTAGTACCGTAGCCGATTGGTGCAAAATATTTCTGCAGTTTTGAAGAGTTAACGTATGAGTTAGAGTCTCCTCCTCTTTGTCGTAAAAATAGACTTTTGACATTCTTATTATCACATATCCCTTTGCGGTGGGAATGACGTTGCATTTATCGAGTCTCAAAATTCTTCTAAAAAGTCTGCTAAAAGCAAGAAGAGTTTTCCATCCGTCGTAGGGGAGTTTTATTTTTTCCTCTTTAAAGCCGTTTTTTATATAGATTTTGTTGTATTTGCTCGTAATTAGGGTGGTATCTTTGTGATAATGAACGATTTCTCTATTTAAGATATGTTTTATTTCAAATTTCATGGAATGGCCTTGAGCTGTTTTTGTCGGTAAAAAATATATCTTTTGTTAAATCGTCTTTTATTATATAGCGTTTAATATTAAAGAATAGTTACAAAATAAAAAATTAAATTACTTTAATTTTGAAATGTCGAGATAAGTTTAGTGGATTTGACTCAAGAAAAATTATAAATTTCATATAAAAATTAGCAAAATCTCTTGACAACTGATAAAAAATCGGATATAATTTCGGTGTTGAGTTTGAGAAAATAAAAAAAACTAAAATGGTTTTTATAAAGGAGGTTGCCATGAATATCACAAGATTTGATCCGTTTAGATTCGATCCGTTTAAAGAGTTTAGAGAAGTAACAAGAGCTTTGGAGCAATTTAGCAATATAGCAAATCAAGTTAGTAAAAGCGAAGCCAATATTGCGAGTTTTACTCCTACAGTAAATACAAGAGAAGATGATAAGGCTTACTATATAGAAGTCGATCTTCCGGGAGTGAAAAAAGAGGATATCCATCTTGATATTAAAGATAATATTTTGACACTCTCAGGTGAGAGAAAGATCAAAAAAGAGGTTAAAAAAGAGGATTACTACAAAGTAGAAAGCGCTTACGGAAAATTTGAAAGAAGCTTCACTTTGCCGGATGACGTGGATATCGATAAAATCGAGGCAAAAAGTG
>JAADDG010000207.1 GCA_013154075.1 Campylobacterota bacterium
ATCTTTATACTTCTCTCAAACATCAAAATAATTCCGGAAACGAAATTGGAAACTACGTTTTGAAGACCGAAACCTATACCTACAGAAAAAGCTCCGGCAACGAAAGCGATGGAGGAGAGATTTATTCCCATGATATTCAAAGCCATAAAAAAGGCTATAAGCACTATTACATAATATCCCAAATTGGCAAAGAGAGTTTGGGTCGGAGCGGCCACTTTGAAATCTTTGAAAACTATTCTTTTTATATTCTTCTTATATAGATTTCCCACCACAAATCCCAACACGAATATAAAAACGGCCAAAAAGAGTTTAAAGGCGCTTATTTGTGTCTCATTTATTCTAAAGAGAGGTTCGTTCGCTTTCTCCCAAAAATATTTAAGACTCGATTTGATACTAAGAAGGGTTGTTCCTTGTATAGTTTTAGCCGTTCCAAGCAGAGATTTCTCCATCTCTCTCGATAGATACAAAATATCTCCCGAAAAGGAGTTTTTAGGATTGATTTTTGAGGCAAGCGAAAGCATTCTTTTTTGAAGTTCGAAAGCTTCATCGTTCTTTTTCTGTAGGGCGGCGGAAAAGAGATAGAAATAGTAAGATAATTTCTTTTTCAAAACGGATCTTTTTCTCTCTTTCAATTTATCTATATAATTTACTATCCTCTCCACACTCTTATCTTTGCCCAAAATGGCAAATCTCTCTTTTTTTAGTTTATACTCCTCTATCGTGTCGTTTAACTTCTTTAAAACCTTATTTACTCCGGCTATGGATTTTTTGGTAGAGTTTACGTCTATTTTTATATTTTGTAGAGATTTTACGAAATATTTAGGGGATGAAGAGATTAGCTTTTGAAGGATTTTCAATTTTTTATTATCTATTTCGTAATTTTTCTTATAAAAGGCATATTGAAGGTTTAGAGTAAACGTCTGATTGCCGTCTTTGTGTAAAATTTGAGATTTCAAAACATACATTTTGGATTTTATATCTTCAAGATCTTGCAAAACAAAGGCTTTATTCTCCGACCATTGCAAAAATTTATCGAAAAGATCTTGGTACTCTTTGAAATCGGAGGGAGTTTTTATCTTCAAATCAACTTTCAAAGAAGCGTTATTTAAATCTATAATCTTTTTTAGTAAGAGAGTCTGCAAAGCTCTTTCGTCGTCTCTCTCTTTTTTTGAAAGATTTTGTAAAAGCGTTTTATAAACGGTAACATTTCCGTCAATTATCGTAAGGTTCAAATCACCCGCAAAAGAAAAAAGAGTAAAAATTAAAAATATAATTATCCTTAAAAACAAAACGACCCTCTTTTTATTAATTTTTAGTACCGTTTTCTATTTTATCTCACAAAAACTTAAACTTTGCAATTTTTTAGTTTCTAAAAATGTCGATATTTATATAAAAATTTTTTTCAAAGGAAACGGTATGATTTTATTAAAATATGTAGGAAACAAACCGATAATCTCCCCAAACGGAATAAGTTTTGAAGGGAAAGAAGACAAATATGAGTATCTTGAAGCCGCAACCCATCTTTTGAAACTTCTCTCTTTAGTAAGCGATACAAAAAGCGAAAAACTCTCTCCTTCGAAGATTTTAAATCCGGAAGAAATTATTAAAGTAGTAAAAGAGCATATTGAAGATATAGAAAATATCTACAAAGAAAAGATAGATGAGTACAAAAGAAAGCTTTTGCAAGAAAAAAATAAAATTGAATTCCTATCGACTCTCAGCGAAGAAGAAAAGGAAGTTTACAAAAAAAACTTCGATTTTATGAAAGAATATCTAATTCAAAGAGAAACGAATAAAATTATTTATGAAGAAGTGATGAATAAAATAACCTCTTTGATAGATCTAAAAAACATAAAAGAGATCAAAACGCCCTTTTCAAAAAACTTTTTACATATTCTAAAATCTTTGAAAGATAGACTTGAAAATATGAAAAACTCATCCATAGATCTCTCGGTAAAACTCGATAAGGAAAATCCATATTTACTTTTAAAAAATAATTAGATTTTTTATTAATTTTTGGATATAATAAAAAATGTACAAACTTATTTTGATTTTGATCTCGGCTCTACTGATAGGATGCGGCGGAAGCAACAAAGCCTCCTCCACTAAAAAGGAAGAGAGTAAGAATATTATAAAAGAGTTAAAAGTTATAAAAATTATCGATCCTCAAAAAGAGTTCTCCCACATACGCATATCCCAAAAAAGAGAGCTTCTATTCGCAACCGATAACGAAAAAATAAATATATTCGATATCACGGATACCCCATCTCCAAAACCTCTATCTTCATTGAAAATATTAAACGGGGAATTTACCATAAACGATATAGAGCTCTCAAAAGAGGAAGATAAAATCTACGTAGCGGGAGATGTTTTTGCTCTTTTCGAAAAAACCGAAAAATCAAAAACAAACTCTTTGAAATTTTTAGAGATAATCGATATCCAAAATCCCTCAAAGCCAAAAATTTTGGAAAAATGGATAGATGAAGGGAAAGCAAAAAGAGCTCTTTGTTTCAAAAACATTATATATCTTTTAGGAGAATCCAAAATCGATGATCAAATCAAACCTTCCATCTTAGCCATAGACGTTCAAAATCCCCTAAACCCCATCCCCTTAAGCCGCATCGAAACAAAAGGATCAATTTTTGACGGAGATATCCATAAAGAGAGCGAAAATATATTTATAGCCGAAGGAAAAGAGGGAATAGAGAGCATAAATTTCAAAGATCCTTCAAATCCGTTTATTTCATCATCCGCTCCTCTAAACCGCTCTCCCTATTTCATCAAAATAAACAACGACAAAGCTTTTACTCTAAATGCTGATTCCTCCATAAGCAAAATCGATATAAGCGATCCCTCTAACCCAAAAATCATAAAAACGGTAAAAATCCCGCAAATAAATCAAATAGGAAATCTGAAAATAGCGGACTCAAATCTATTTATATCCGCTCTTCAATCGGGACTTTTCGTAGTAGATGAAAACCTTAAACTAAAAGCTCTCTCCAAAACGAAAAATCCCATAACCGATACAGCCGTAAAGAGTGGAGATAGAACCGTTTTCGCGGCTTCTCAAAAAGGGATATATATCATTCGATACTAAGCTATTTAAAAGATTTCTTATAAAAGAAATCCACTCCCAAACCGGTAGAAGAGGTACCCTCCTCGTTTAGCTCCTGCCCTACGCTCACATCGGCCGTCCATCTTTTATTTAGCTTTCTCTCATAAATAAATTTGCTTTGCATTCTTTTGTTTTGATAATAGATAATAGTCT
>JAADDG010000168.1 GCA_013154075.1 Campylobacterota bacterium
AAATTATCCATAACTACCGTCCTTTTGTTAACTGCTTTAATATATACTCGCTTCGCTCTTTATCACTTTTGAAGTTCTCTTCTAAAATATTCGGAAAAAATAGCAGCTTAATAACCGCAAAAATGATAAATAGCTTAATAGCAACAATCAGCCACAACTTCCTGCCAAGCTTCATGGATTTAAAGCCATCAAGGTAGAAGGTAAAGATTGATTTGAAGATATTCATTGTGTAGCTTTCAAGAAGAGATAAAAAAGGCCGCGGTTAGGCGGCCACAGTTTATATTTTTATCTTTTGTCTTTAATTTCGTCCTCTTTAGTCTCTTTTTCAAATATTCTTACTTTTTGTTTTGCTTTAAAAAGCTCTTTTGATTGGTACTCTTCCACTTTCGCTTTAGCGGCAGCCTCTTTTTTTACAGAAGAAGGGTTCATCAAAGCTTTCTCTTCCTCTTTTGAAACACTATCTTTCAAAGAATAATTCTCACTTCTAACTTTTCCTATCAAAGATTTGAAACTATTTTTGATATGCTCATAGAGTTTTTCTACTTTATTCTCGCCTTTAACCTCTTTTTCTATACCGGCAATTTCATCACTTAGAGATTTATACTCTTTTGAATGTCTTTTCGTATAGCCTAAATATACGGCTTTTTGAAGCTCGTCTTTTGCCGCAGCTAAAAGTTTCAACACTTCATCTTTTTTGTTTTTATCAAGTTTAGAAGCCTTCTCAACCAAATCTTGAGCACTCAAAAGAGGAATAGGCACTACGGCTATATTTGTAACTATCGTATTCAATCCGTCTATCAAAGCTCCTATAGCCTCATTCTTTTTACCCTCTCTTAGCAATTTGGCAGCTTTTTTGGTAGCTTCAGGATAGAGATCCATAGGAATAAATTCGGTAGCTATATCTATCTCGTCTTTCATAGGAATCAAAATGGCCCTTGCCACTTGCGTTTCATATTTTTCTATCAAACTTTTTGCGATATCCAAAGCCTTTTTTACATCTTGTGAAGTTCCGGCAAACTCGTAAACTACAATCTCATTTGCTATAGGCACAAGCTTCAAATTAGGATTGGCTTTCAAAGCCTTGTCAAAAAGTGCGGAAGCCTCGTCAAGATATTTTTGAGCGCTTTTCGTATCGTTTTTTTGCAAAGCCTCTATCGCTTTTAAAGTTTTCGTAAGACCCTCTACAATCTCTTTTGGCGCTTTTTTGAAATTTTGCTTTTGATTATGCACCTCTTTTGCTACATACTCTTTCGGATTTTCATATTTATAGGTATAGTATGTATCTCCGAAACTATCTGTATGTTTTACTCTCTTCTCAGGCGGTTGATTCCAAGCTCCCGGACCGTTTACTCCGAAACTTCCCTCAGGCTCGGCATACAAAGCGCTTCCCATCACCAAAGCGGCTACAACAGCCGAAACTATAACTTTCTTGTTCATTTCGTCTCCTTTCAAATTGATTTGATTTTCTTACCTACAATTATAAAACAGGAGGATTAACGGAGAAGAAATGAACGACAAACCAACGATTAATAGAGAATTAACAAAAGATTAACGACAATATATTAAATTTTCGGGGGCTCCATTTCGCTTCCAAGCCTCTTATAACTTCGCCCTACTCTCGCTATCGGATTGAAGTCTATTTTTCCATCTTTATCTATAAACTTATCGTTTACAAACTGCTTTTTTATCTCCACAATCAAAGGAATCGTTTTGCTATCTTTCAACTCGATCTCTTTATAGAATTTACAAAAAAAGGCTACGGCCACATCCTCAATCATCGGAGGAAACTCTTCAAAAACTCTTTTTAAAGGAATATCGAATATCTCGGCTTCACTCTCACTCTCTTTAAGCTCTTTCGAGCTTAGATGAAGTTTGTCCAAAAACTCCTCTTGAGCTATACAGACGGTGCATTTTTTATTCTCTCTGATGTTTTTCAAAGTATCTTTGGGATCTGCGTTTTTTTTATGTCCTATCGAGACGATCAAAGTGGCGGGATTGGAAGAGAGAGCCGTAAAATAGCTAAAAGGAGCCACATTTACCACTCCCTTGTCATTTGTCGTAACTATCCAAGCTATAGGCCTTGGGATGATAGAGGAAGACATCAATTTGTAATTTTCGCTTTTGGAAGTTTTGGAATAATCAAAAATCATTCTCATCTCCTTTCAAATTTTAGTAACATATTAACCAAATTTTATTTAAAAGAGGTTGCCGTGAATAAGAAAAAATTGATAGAGATTTTAAACATACTAAAAGAAGAATATCCCAAATGGGACGCCCCGGCCAAAAAATTCGAAAAAGCCTACCAAAGAACTCCATATACGATTTTGCTCTCGGCTCTTCTTAGTACGAGAACCAAAGACGAAACGACTCTAAAAGCTATCCAAAATCTTTTGAAACTTGCAAAAGAGCCTAAAGAGATGATAAAACTAAAAGAAGAGCAGATCCAAAAAGCCATATATCCGGTAGGTTTCTATAAAACAAAAGCGAAAGCCATTTTGGATCTATCAAAAACCTTGATAGAAAAATATGAAGGAGAAGTCCCAAGCGATAAAAAGGAGCTTCTTAAATTAAAAGGAGTGGGAGAGAAAGTAGCCAATATCGTTTTGGAATACGCTTTCGATAAACCTTGTAGCGCGGTGGATACTCACGTACACAGGATTTTAAACCTGCTTGAAATTGTAGATACGAAAGAGGAAAAAGAAACTTCGAAAGTAATAAACGAAACTCTTCAACCAAAATATTTAAAAAATCTTAATAAAATTTTAGTCAGCTTCGGCCAAGCCATATGCCAACCTCAAAAACCAAAGTGCGAAATATGCCCTATCGAAACAAAATGCCCTAAAAATATCTCATAAAAACTTCTCTATCTTCTCCTTTTGCTCTTTACCAACCTCCACTCTCCATAAAACTCCCGTTTCCTTAAAAATTCTATCTTTGAAATCCACATCCAAATTTCTTAAAAAATATTCAATTTTTTGAACATCTTTATAAGAAGTTTCAAACTCCAAAATCTCCCTCTTTTCATAAGGAAACAATTTAGCCTCTCTCAACACCTCTTTCACAGCTTCGCTGTAGGCTCTCGCTATCCCTCCGGTTCCAAGCTTTATACCGCCAAAATATCTCACTATCAGCACTCCCGCATTTATAAGCCCTTCTCCTCTCAATACATTCAAAGAGGGAACTCCGGAAGTACCTTTCGGCTCTCCGTCATCGGTAGAGTTTTCCACTATCTGATCAAATTCATTCAAAAATCTTTT
>JAADDG010000046.1 GCA_013154075.1 Campylobacterota bacterium
TTATAATCACGAATTCAAAAAACCCTTTTACCTACATCTCATAAAGGATAAAAATAGATGAATAAGTATTTAGAGCAGTTGGTTGAACTTTCTAAAATTAATAAAGAGATAGACGACTTTACTCCAAGAATAGAAGCTATCAAAAAAGAGTGGAACGATCTTAGTGCCGAAGAAGAGTCTTTGAAAAACAAGATTGCACAAATTGATGAAGAGATAGAGGATATTAACGAAAAGATCAAGAAAAACGAATTTCATCTCCAAGAGCTATCTCAAAAAATAGAGGAGTTCAAGAAAAAAAGCGCGGCCGTAAAGACCGAAAAAGAGGCTAAAGCTCTTCAATTAGAAGAGGATATAGCAAAAGAGCAGATAGATTTCGCTAATGAAGAGATAGAGAGACTTGAAAAGATAAAAGAGCAAAAAGAGGAAGAAAAGAGCGAGATCCAAAAGAAACTTGAAGAGTTTGTAAAACTTTTGGAGGAGAAAAAAGAGGAGATCTCCAAAAAACTTGAGGCTATAGAGAAGGAGAGAGAGGCCTTTTATAAAAAGAGAGAAGAGCTTCTTTCGAAAATGGATCAAAAAATCATATCTTTTTATGAGAAGATTAGGAAATGGGCTAAAAATACGGCGGTTGTACCAGTAAAAAAACAGGCTTGTTACGGCTGCTATATGAGAATTAACGACAAAACCTACTCCGAAGTTATTAAGGGAGAGGATATCGTAACGTGTCCTCATTGCGGAAGAATTTTGTATATAGAGAAACAAGAGGAAAAAGAGACACAGGAGCAAAGTGCATAAGTGAAACTCCTTTTTCTTCTCTTTTACTTCTCTCTTCTTACTCTTTTTTATTTAATTTCTATTCCTTTTTTGATTTTGTTATCTTTCAAAAAAAAGTATCGAGAATCGATTCCCGCAAGATTTTTTCTTTATAAAAATCCTCCTTTTGAAAAAAGCGGAGTTTGGTTTCATTCATGCTCTTTAGGAGAGACCAAATCTTTAAAACCTTTGATTGAAGAGCTAAAGAATGAAATTATAAATATAAGTGTTATTACTCATACGGGTTTTGACGAGGCAAAAAAACTATCTAAAAACGTCAGATATCTTCCTTTTGAGATATTTTTGCCTTTTTGGATAAAAAGACAGAAAGTTTTGGTGGTGACGGAGGCGGAACTTTGGCTGATGCTTTTCGCCGTCGCAAAATATAAAGGAATAAAAACAATTTTGATAAACGCCAGAATTTCCGATAGATCCTATAAGAGATATTTGGCTTTTAGATTTTTTTATAAAATAATTTTTTCTTACATAGATGTAGTTTTTGCCCAAAGCAAAAAGGATGCTAATAGGCTAAAGGAGCTTGGAGCAAAGAAAATCATAGTAAACGGAAATTTGAAATCTTTCCAAAAAATCAGTGTTTCTAAAGAGTATGAAAAAGATGACAAGTTTATAACCACTTTGGCAAGCACTCACGAAAATGAAGAGGAGATTATTTTATCTTCTATAAATATTGAAAAAGGAGATAAAATAATAGTGGTACCGAGACATCCGGAGAGATTTGAGAAAGTGGATCTATTTTTAAAAGAGTTTGCCAAAAGAGAGGGACTCTCATATGGCAGATTCTCTAAAATGAAAGATTTTAAAACCGACATTACTCTTGTAGATGTAATGGGAGAGCTTGTAAATATCTATAAAATCAGCGATCTTGTCTTTTTGGGAGGATCTTTCGTAAAAAACGTAGGAGGGCACAATCCTTTGGAGCCGGCGTTTTTTGGGTGTAGAGTTATAAGCGGCAAGGAGATTTTCAATCAAAACGCTCTTTTTGAGCTTGTAGAAAACGTTTATTTGATAGAACCTAAAGAGATAAAAGATTTTTTCAAGAAAAGAAAAAGTTTAAAAAGATCCAAAATTATTTCCAAAGCCGAGATAGATTTGGTGATAGAGGAGATTTCGTGTGGTACGAGATGAAAGAAGATAGAGTGATTTTAAGTATAAAAGCCGTACCGAATTCGAGTAAAAACTCTTTTGGAGAGATTTTGGAGGATTTTATGAAAGTTAAGATCAAGGCTCCTGCGGTTGAGGGTGCGGCAAATAGGGAGCTTATAAAGTTTATTTCCAAAAGTTTTAAAATATCCAAAAGCGAAATATCTTTTGTAAGTGGGGAGACTTCAAAAACCAAGAGAATTTCCGTTCCTCTTAACGAAAAAGTGAAAAATTTTATAAAGGAAAAAGAGAGTGAAAAGCGATAAAGCCTATAAATTACTTGCAAAACAGGAAAAAATTTCCAACAGAGCCGCAAAAGAGCTGATAGATAGGGGCGTGGTCTTCTCTCACGGCAGAAAAATAGTCGTTGCGAGAGCCGAGATGCCTCTTACTACAAAGTTTAAAATAATTGAAATAAAAAAGAGTAAAAAGATTTTTGAAGATGAGAAAGTTTTGGCTATCGATAAGCCCGCTTTCATAACAAGCGAAGAGATAGCCAAAAAGGAGGGATATCCTCTTTTGCATAGGCTTGATAAAGAGACAAGCGGCGTTCTTTTGCTCTCTAAAGATGAAGAGTTTAGAAAAAAGGCTATAGAGGAGTTCAAAAAACAAAATGTCTTAAAAGAGTACATAGCGTGGGTGGAGGGAGTTATAGCCGAACCCATCGAAATTACCGCTCCGATAGAGACGATAAAGAGTAAAAACGCTCTCTATAGCAAAATATCATCAAAAGGTAGCGAGGCTTACAGCTATGTAGAGCCTTTGATGATAGAGGGAAAATTTACGAAAGTGAAAGTTACCATAAAAACCGGAAGAACCCATCAAATAAGAGTTCATTTAAAAAGTATCAACCATCCTATAGTCGGTGATGTCAAATATGGCGGAAGAGAACATAAAAGAATCATGCTTCACGCTCATAAAATCTCTCTTTTAGGTTATGAATTTATCTCTAAAGAGCCTAAAGAGTTTGAGAAGTTTTTTTAATAACTCTTTCGATTTACGTATTATTATTTTTTATTTTTAAATAAAACTTTATATTAGAGCCTTTTTTTGCGATTAAAAAGTTACAATTCGTAATATTACTATAATAATATTTAAATAGTATCGATTTTAAAGGTTTTTTGGAGTAGAATATTACGGTAAAAACTTTATCGAAAGGATGAGAATGGCTATCGAGCAAAGCAGACGCGATTTTCTCGGAATGGCGTTTGGAGCGGTAAGCGCAATAGGAGGCGTTTTTGCGCTTTACGCTATGAAACGCACATGGGATCCGCTTCCAAG
>JAADDG010000121.1 GCA_013154075.1 Campylobacterota bacterium
ATCCCTGTTTATAAAAGAGCTGTTTGTCTATTTCTCTAATATAGTTTTTGTTCGATAGGAAGAATATTTTGGTAGATAGTTTGTTTTCTTTTATAAATTGAGGGAGCTCTATTTTTAGTTTTTCGTTTTCAGTATTTAAAAGTATCAAATCTATATCCGGAATAATTTCCGAATATTTTGAAGGGAGAGTCTCTAAAATATTAAAATCTATTAATTTTTCGTTTTTGAAAACATAAGAGAAAAATTTTTGAAGATGCTCGTTATCGGAAATTAGAAGTATTTTCACTTTCTCTTTCAAAAGCTTTATTTCCGTTTCATCATACGGCATTAAAACCAAAATATTGTTTGAAGAAACAAAAAGATATTTATCGTGAAATAGGGGAGTGACGGAAGTTTGGACTTTTATTACTCTCTCTTTCAAGGAGATCTCTTTAATAAGTAGCTCTATATCGGAAAAATCTTTCAGTGCGGCTCCCATTGTAGGGTAGACGGGAGATTGGGTATTGATGGAAAAAAAGAGCTTTTTATCCTCTTCTTCCGCTATTTTCATAATATGAGATAGTGTTGGCTCTATCTCTTTTAGATCTTGAAGTTCGAAAAACTCTCCGAATCTATGCAGATAAATGATATCGGTTGAGGATTCTTTGATAAGTCTCTCAAGTTCTGTTCTAAAATAATCGAATCCGTAAAGCTGTTTAGCCTCGAGCCAATTATCATCTAAAAAGAAAAATTTCAATCTTGAAGTAAGGTCATTAAATACTTTGAAGTTTTTCTTTATGATTCTAAGTTTTCTTTCAAATAGTGTATCTTCTATGGGAGAAAATATCGAAGCTTTACTATTTAGAACTTCCGTAAGAAGATAGAATATAAAAGTACTTTTTCCGCTGTTTCTATTTCCCTCTACGGTTATGAATCTCGATTGTTTTATGGTCTCTTCAAGAGAGGTCATCTTTTCCCTTTGTAAAAGTTTCTAATCTTTATATCGTCAAGGGAAAAAATGACTTTATTTTAAAAATCTATTCGAAAAGCTTCGTACTTAGATATCTCTCTCCCGTATCGCAAAGAATGGTTACTATAACGGATCCTTTTTGGGATTTTTTGGCTATTTTTTTTGCCGCGCAGACGTTTGCTCCCGATGATATTCCTACAAGCAAGCCTTCCGTTTTTGCAAGCTCTCTTGCCGTTTCGAAGGCCTCTTTGTCCTCTATCGTTACGATTTCATCTAAAATGTTCCTATTTAAAACTTCGGGTACAAATCCAGCTCCTATTCCCTGTATTTTGTGCGCTCCAGCAATACCTTTCGATAAAACGGGAGAATTTGCCGGTTCTACTCCGATTATTTTGATATTTGGAATCTCTTTTTTCAAAACTTCTCCGCTTCCGGTTATCGTTCCGCCCGTACCTATCGCCGCTACGAAAAAATCCACTTTGCCTTCGGTATCTTTTATGATCTCTTTTGCCGTGGTTTCTCTATGAATTTGAGGGTTTGCCGGATTTGCAAACTGCTGTAGAATAATTGAGTTTTCTATCTCTTGTTTTAATTCTTCGGCCTTTTTCAAAGCCCCGTTCATTCCTTCCTCTTTTGGAGTTAAGACTACTTTCGCTCCAAGTGCTTTTAGAAGTTTTCTTCTCTCAATACTCATCGATTCTGGCATCGTTAGAATTAGTTCCAGATTCAAAGAAGCACATACGGCCGCTAAAGCTATTCCCGTATTTCCGCTTGTAGGCTCTATAATTGTGGAGTTTTCGTTTATAACGCCTTTATTTAATGCCTCTTTTATCATATTAAATCCGATTCTATCCTTTACGGAACTTGTAGGATTTAAAAACTCGCATTTTCCGTAAATTTCACATCCCGTTTCGTCACTTATTTTATTTAATCTAATTAAAGGAGTGTTGCCTATCAGCTCGGTTATATTTTTCTTTATATTCATAACTTTTCCTTATATTGGTTTATAAAAGTATATCGAAAAATATTATTTTTGTTTTATGAAAGAGAGTGCGTGAGTCGGTTTTATTATAGTTGAAATTCCCATATTGGCCGAATGAAAAATGATTATATTGTATTTTTTAGAGAAATATTTCAAAAGAAGTTTTTGTAAAACCGGCTCTATCGAAGGTGTGAACCATGCGTTGTTGCTTATGGCTATCATATAAGGCGGGTTGTTTTTATAAAGCTCTTCTCTTGTGGCTTCGTAACATATTGCGTTTCTAAAGATATAATCTTTTATTCTTATATCTATCGGTTTTTTTGCTGTTGCGTAGTCGGAAGCCCCGTCAAAAAAGATTTTGTTTATAAATTTGGCTATAAATTTCGGTAAGGGTATCTCTTCTCCGAAAGGAACGAGTATCACTTTATCCGCGATGGTTAATTTGCCGTCTATGAAATAGTAGGTGGAATTATAGGGTTTGTTGTCTTTGAAAGATAGAGATCCGGTTACTATGGCTCTATCTTTCGAAAGCTTTGATAGAGTATTTAAAAGAGAGGGAGTTTGATCGAGGTAAAGCGGGAAAATACTTTCGCTAAGAATTATTAAATCGTACCCTTTCTTTATGGCTTTTTTTATCTCTTGTAAATTGGAATTTACTATTTTTGGCAAATATTCCTGATTCCATTTTATATTTTGAGATAGATGAGGAGATGATAGATATATCTTTAGATTTGGCATTTTAGGCGCACTTTTGTAAGAGAAATCGAGTGCCGAAAAAATAAGCGGTATTGCAAGTAGTTTATAATATTTTTTAGCATCCGAAATAATCGCTATGGACATTAAAAACGCCAAAAATTGCCATTTTTTTATTCCTATATAGCTGTTTACGAGAGTTACTTCCAAAACAAGCCAATTAAATCCCATCGGATGAATATAAGATAAACCCGTTATAAAAAGAGCCCTTATAAACGGGCTGTTTGAGAGCCCTATCAGCCAAAACAAAAATCCGTACAAAAAGGCCGTAAACAGAATCATTAAAGGTATGAGGTATGGAAAACCGTAATATCTAAATGAAAAACCTATCCAATAAAACCAAAAGATCCCTATAAAAAAGCCTGTATAAAATAAAACTATTCTATTTTCTTTCAATACGAGATAAAATCCCGCCACCGCCAAAAGCGTATTTAAGATAAAAATTTCTATTCCGAAATAGCTCAAATATATTGAAAGAGAAAGCAGACAAGCTACAAAAAAGCCTCTTATTATGAAAATAATGGTAAAATACTGCCTTAAATTTT
>JAADDG010000064.1 GCA_013154075.1 Campylobacterota bacterium
ATTTGAGCTTTGGCTTCATATCCGATAATGGCTTGAAAATCTCTTACCATCATAGGGTAGGGATGAGGTCCCGCTACGGTACCTATGATATAAAAAGTATCTCTTGCGTTTGTAACCCAATGCCTTATAGCTTCGTTCATCGCATCTTTCAACGTTCTGCTGCCGCTTTTTACCGGATTTACTTTAGCGCCCAAAAGTTTCATTCTAAAGACGTTTAACTCTTGTCTTTTTACGTCCTTTTCTCCCATAAATATTTCGCATTCAAGTCCGAGTAAAGCCGCGATAGTGGCTGTGGCCACTCCGTGTTGTCCGGCTCCCGTTTCCGCTATCACTTTTTTCTTTCCCAATCTTTTTGCCAATAATCCTTGTATGATAGTATTGTTTACTTTATGGGCTCCGGTGTGATTTAGATCCTCTCTTTTTAGATAGATTTTGGCATTGAGCTCTTTTGAGATATTTTCCGCCAAAAATAGGGGAGAGGGCCTTCCTACGTAATCTTTTAGATAGTAGTGAACTTCGCTCCAAAAATCTTTATCGAACCTTACCTTTTTATACTCTTCTTCAAGTTCCAAGAGGATCGGCATCAAAGTTTCGGGTACGTATCTTCCGCCGAAAATACCGAAATGTCCTCTTTCATCCGGATCGAATTTAAAAGGGTGGGGAATATACATTTAGTTTATCTCCAAAACGGAGTAGATGTTTGTAAGTTTTTTCAAATCTTCGTCTCCTTTTAAGAATTTAAGGTTTATAAGAAAGCAGGCTTCTATGCAATTGGCTCCCGATTTATTTATCAGATTTACCGCGGCTTTTGCCGTACCTCCGGTAGCTATCAGATCGTCTATCAGTAAGACGTTGGGTTTTTCTTTCTTGATATCGCTTTTGAAAGCGTCTATATGGATCTCTATTTCGTCAAATCCGTATTCCAAAGAGTATTTCTCTCCTATTGTAGTATAGGGCAGTTTTCCGGCTTTTCTTATAGGAACGAATCTGCTGTTTAATCTCGCACAAAGAGCGGCTCCCAAAATAAAGCCTCTGCTCTCTATACCGGCTATATAGTCGATATCCATCTCCTTGTATCTCTCTTCCAAGTGATCGAAGAGAAATTTAAAAGCCTCTTTGTCGTTTAAAAGAGTGGTGATATCTTTGAATTTCACTCCGGGTTTTGGGAAATTTTCAACCGTTCTTATTTTCCCAAGCAGATAGGCTCTATCGGCATCGCTTAAAGTTTTCATTTTTATCCTCTTATTTGAAAATCAACACTTTCATAAGTAAAAAGGCTCCGAAAAGTACTCCAAACGCTATGTATGAAATAATATCCACACTCATAATTTCCTCCTTTTTTAAAGTAGAGCTTCGATTTTTCCTTCGAGCTCTTCGATTTTTCTGTTTAGTTTTTCGTTTTCCACTCTATATTGAGAGTTTCTAAGTCTCAATGTTTTTATGTCGTTTTTGACTTTATTTAGCTCATTGTTTAAAAGATCGATATCGCCGAGCGCTCTTTGGAGTTGAATTTGATATTTTCTGATCATTATTTCCGCATCGTCCAATGTAGCGTGCAAAATCTTGTTTTTTCTTTTCTCTTTTTTTAAAAGAGATTTCGTATAAAAAAGCATTATTAGTAAATATACGAAAATAAATACGCAAACGGTTATTATAAACCAATTTAAAAACATCTATAACTCTATCTTCTCCACTCTTGTTGCGTGTCTTCCGCCTTCAAATTCGCTTTCGCACCAAGCTTTTATAATCGATTCCGCAACTCCGAGTCCCACTACTCTTTGCCCGAAACACAAAACGTTCGCATCGTTATGTTTTCTGGCCATTTCGGCGGTATAGGCGTCGTGACATAGTGCCGCTCTTATTCCTTTATGTTTGTTTGCCGCAAGACTCATTCCTATCCCTGTTCCGCATATCAAGATACCGAAACTTCCGCTATCTTCTAAAACTTTCTCGCTTAATTTGTGGGCAAAGTCGGGATAATCCACCCTATCTGGAGAATTTGTTCCAAGATCGATTATCTCGTGTCCCATATTTTTGACAATCTCTTTTACATCCTCTTTGATGGCAAAACCGGCATGATCGGTCGCAATGTAAAACTTCATCCTCTTCCCTCTGCTTCTAAATTTACCAAGATTATAGCATATTTCTTAACTTTGGTTTGCATTATGATTGAATTCCGGAACTATCTCTTTTAATTTGGCTATTTTATCTTTTGCTCTCAAAAGCTCCTCTATATCTTTATTGAGTTTTTCTATATCGTATGGTGTCGGTTTGGCTACGAATATGGAATCGTAGATAGTTTTTTTATCGCTGTTGTTTATTAAAAGCTCTTCATACAGTTTTTCACCTGGTCTTAGGCCCACATACTCTATTTTTAGGTGCTCTTTTCCGTAGATTTTTAACATTTTTTTTGCAAGGTCGGCTATTTTTACGGGTTTGCCCATATCGAGTATGAAGATTTCGTTCTCTTTGGCAATTGCCGCCGCTTGTAATACAAGCTGGCAAGCTTCGGGAATTAGCATAAAATATCTTGTAATTTCGGGATGAGTTACCGTTATCGGTTCGTTGTTTTCTATCTGTTTTTTGAATTTGGGTATTACACTACCGCTACTTCCAAGAACGTTTCCGAATCTAACCGATACGATTTCGCAGTTTTCGCTTTTTGCGTTTTGAGCGTAGAGTTCGCACACTCTTTTTGTAGCTCCCATTACGTTTGTGGGTCTTACCGCTTTATCGGTAGAGATTAGTACGAACTTTTCGGCTTTGTATTTAATAGCCAAATCTATGCAGTTTTTTGTACCTATTATGTTGTTTTTGATTGCCGGTTCTATATTGCTCTCTACCAGATGGACATGTTTGTAAGCCGCCGCGTGGATTACGATATCTGGTTTATGCTCTTTGAAACATTTTTCCAAAAGCTCTTTATCCGTTACCGATATCATTAGAGGTTTTATCGGGAAATTTTTGATCTCTTCCGTTATTTGATACAGGTTGAATTCACTGTTATCTACCAAAATAAGCTCTTTTGCTTTATATTTGATACACTGCCTTACAAGTTCGCTTCCGATACTTCCTCCGGCTCCCGTAATTAAAATTTTTTTATCTTTTATGAACTCTTCTATTTTTGCATTATCAAGATCTTTTGGTTTTCTTGCCAGCAGATCCTCTATGGAGATATCTTGGAGTTTTTCGGTTTTATCTCCAAGCAGTTTGGCTATTTTTAT
>JAADDG010000205.1 GCA_013154075.1 Campylobacterota bacterium
GGGTGCGGTGGAGTATATCAGAGGAAAAAGGCTTAAGGTTGGAGATTATCTATCTTGATGAGATCGATTCCACTCACCTTTTTTTGGTAGAAGCGCTAAAAAGCGGCAAACTATCTCCTCCTATAGCCGTAACGAGCGAGAGACAGACCGGGGGAGTTGGAAGTAGAGGCAATAGATGGATCAGTTTGGATGGTAATCTTTTTTTATCCTTTGCTTTGGATAATAATTATTTACCTAAAGATTTGCCGACGGTTTCGAGATCCATATATTTCGCTATGATAATGAAAGAGGTTTTAAGGGAGTTTGGATCGGGGGTGTGGGTAAAGTGGCCTAATGATTTTTATATAAATAATAAAAAAGTTGGTGGAGTTATTACTAAAATATTTAAAAATATTACCGTATGTTCTATGGGGTTGAACATAAAAGAGGCCCCGGAGGGTTTTGCTAAACTGGACATAAACGTAAATAAAAATTTTATTTTAAAACAATTTTTTATCAATATCGAATTAACTCCCTCTTGGAAGGAAATATTTAGGAAATTTAAGATAGAATTTCAAAAGGGTAGAAACTTTTCCTTTCATGATGGAAACATTAAATATTTTATACAAAATGCTGTGTTGAACTTCGATGGATCTATTGAATTAAATAACGGAAAAAGGATATATAATTTACGATGAAAGAGATAATTGCTATAGCCAACCAAAAAGGAGGCGTGGGAAAGACTACGACGGCCATTAATCTGGCCGCGTCGCTGTCGGTGATGGAAAAGAAAGTTTTACTTATTGATTTGGATCCGCAAGCAAATGCCACGACCGGTTTGGGATTCAATAGAAATCAGTATGAGTATAATATCTATCATGTTTTGATAGGCAGAAAGAAACTTTCTCAAATTATTCTTAAATGTTCCATTCCATCTCTTCATCTGGCTCCCTCCAATATAGGTTTGGTTGGAGTGGAAAAGGAGTTTTATGATAGTGACGCAAAAGGTAGAGAACTGATTTTAAAGACAAAAATAAACGAAATTAAAGATAGATACGATTATGTAATCATAGATACTCCGCCGGCTCTAGGATCTATCACCATAAACGCTTTAGCTGCAGCAACTTCCGTTATTATTCCGATTCAATGCGAATTTTACGCTCTTGAAGGATTGGCTCAGCTTCTAAATACCGTAAAGCTTATCAAAAAGACAATTAATCCGAAACTCTCTATAAAAGGCTTTTTACCTACTATGTATAGCAGACAAAACAATCTCTCCAAACAAGTGTTCTTCGATCTAAAACAGCACTTTAAAGATAAGCTTTTTTACGATAAGGATAGATCCTCTTATATAGTGATTCCAAGAAATGTTAAATTAGCCGAATCTCCGAGTTTCGGACAGCCTATAATCTTATACGACGTAAAATCGAGCGGCTCTATCGCTTATCAGGCGTTGGCGGAAAATATTTTAGCCGAAGCGAGCTAAAAATGGCTGCTTCTAAAAAAAAGAGGCTTGGTAGAGGCCTTAGCGCTATTTTAGAAGATGTCGAGCTTGCCTACAAACAGGGAATAGAGGATCAAGAGGATAAAATAAAAGAGATTCCCTTAGATTCGATCACTCCAAATCCTTATCAGCCGAGAAAAAGGTTTGACGAAGAGGCGTTGAGAGAACTCTCGGCCTCTTTGAAACAGCACGGGTTATTGCAGCCGATTATCGTAGTGGAGAGAGATGACGGCTATATGCTAATAGCCGGGGAGAGACGTTATAGAGCGGCCAAACTTGCGGGATTTGATTCTATAAAGGCGATAGTTACCAATTTCGAGAATAAAAATTTAAGAGAGCTTGCTCTTATAGAAAATATCCAAAGAGAGGATCTAAATCCCATAGAGCTTGCCAAAAGCTATAAAGAGCTTATTCAAGAGCACAATATCACTCAAGAAGAGCTTTCCAATATCATCCAAAAAAGTAGAACCCAAATTACGAATACTCTAAGACTTCTTACTCTAAGCAATGAGACTATCAAACTGATAGAAGAGGGCAAAATCTCTCAAGGACATGCCAAAGTATTGGTGGGATTGGATAAAGAGACTCAAAAAATCGTTACCGATACAATCATAGGACAGAAATTAAGTGTTAGAGAGACCGAAAAGCTTGTACAAAGTATAAAAAATCAAAAAGAGCCTCCCTCAAAGATAGATAAAAAGCTCCGTTTAAACAGAAAGCTTCTTAAAAAGGGTGTGGAGGCTTTGAAAAATAGAGGTTTTAGGGCTAAAGTCTCACAAAACAAAATCACCATTTCTTTCGAAAAAGAGGAGGAGCTTGAGAAGTTTTTGAAATTTTTGGAAGATTAATTTATAAAAATTTATGTGGTATAATTTGCCAAAAATTATAGGAACGCAAATTGAAAAAACTTGTAGCTTACATTACTTCAGCCTATCCAGATAAAAACTTCACGATCGATCTTATTTTAGCTTTGAAAGAGAGCGGTGTCGATAGCGTGGAGCTTGGTATTCCTTTCTCGGATCCTGTAGCCGACGGTCCCGTCATAGAGGAAGCCAATCTAAAGGCTTTGCAAAACGGTTTCAAACTAAAAGATACTTACGATATCTCAAAAGAGGTGGCAAAAGAGATAGATACTCTTTGGATGGGATATTTCAATCCTTTTTATAAAAGAGGCATCGAGAGAGTGGTAAAAGAGGCCAAAGATCTAAATGTCAGCGGATTTATAATACCGGATCTGCCTTTTGAAGAGGCTTTGAGCTATAAAGATATTTTTCAAAAAAACTCTCTTTCTTTGATAGATTTCGTAGCTCCTACAGATAGCAAAGAGAGAATAAAAACGATAGTAAAAAACAGCTCCAAATTTATCTATCTTGTAGCATATGCCGGAATAACTGGTGCCAATAAAAGCGAAGATTTAAAAGAAATTATAGAAAATATAAAAAAATTTACGGATACTCCCGTGTATGTAGGATTTGGAGTCAATGAGAAGACCGCTAAAGAAAAGGCAAAAAATGCCGATGGTGTAATTGTGGGCAGCGCTTTTATTAAGATTCTTTTAAGAGAAGACTTGACAAATAGAGAAAAATTTGATAATATTTGCTCACTTTCAAAAATTATTAAGGAAAAAATCAACGAATAGTATTGTTTGCTCTTACGGGAGTGACTTGGCTTCGACGGGAGTAGGGTCTCTTCGGCTGCATGCCGGTCTGGACAAACCGTAAAAGTGT
>JAADDG010000152.1 GCA_013154075.1 Campylobacterota bacterium
TAAAAGCGTTTTTTATAATAATATCTCTCTTCTCTTGAATAAAACCGTGCAAAACAAAAGAGATAAAAACCGCGTCAAACTCCTCCTCATACTCCAAAGGCTCGTCTATCCGTCTATCTATCAACTTTATATTGGAATAAGGAGCGCACTTTTTTCTAAACTGCTCCTTCATCTCCTCCCCTATCTCAAAAGCTACGATCTCTCCGCTATCTTTTATATACTCTCTCATCAAAAGAGCGTTTCTGCCGGTACCGGCCCCAAGATCCAAAATCCTCTCTCCCTCTTTTAAATGAAGATCTAAAATAGCTTTGGAAATAAATTTGGGATACCAGCCGAAAGTTATGATATCCATCAACCTATCATAATATCTGGCCTCGAAACCTTTAACCTCAACCTTCGAATCCTCTTGCCTTAGCTCTTTTTCCATAACCTTTATCCTTTAATAATCGATTAAAAGTAGATAGTATATTATATTCCCCAATTCTTTTACGGAGAATAAAACAATGGAAAAATTAAACTCGCTACAAGAGGTGGAGAACTTCATAGAAAACAACCCCGCCGCTTTGCTTTACATATCCGCACCAAGCTGTAATGTGTGCGACATTTTGAAAGAGAGAATTGAAAACGTGCTTGGAGAGAGATTTCCAAAAATGAAAATGGCGGAAGCCAACGTAGCCGAGATTCCCGAACTCTCCGCGAAATTCAACGTCTTTAGCGCACCTACGTTCATGATCTACTTCGATAAAAAAGAGTTTGCGAGAGAGGGAAGAAACGTAGGCTTATACCCTCTAAGCGAAAAATTAGAAAAAATTTATAATCTTTTTTTCAATTAAACGGTATTTAAATTATATTTGATAAGATTTTATAAACTATTTAACAAGAGGGAGTTATAAATGTTTAAAAAACTAACCAAAATAGCCGCCGTCAGTATAGCCTTAAGCAGTGTATTGCTCTCCGGAGAGATAAGATTCGGTAAAGGAACGTTCGATATGAATATGGGAGTCGATAAACTCTTTACGATGAATATGAGTCTTGATATAGACGTACTCACCTTTGCCGAACACCACGCAAACATAGGAAGCTATCCCGTATACTACTACTATAACGCAGATCTATACACTTCCGATTTCGTAAACAAAATGACGGAGTGGGCAAGCTATCCCGTTAGAATGAATATTCCGTTTTTCGGAGCTTCCATAGAGGATATGGTAAAAAAATACACTATGATTCCGGTTCCGGCCGACTATAAAATAAGAGGTTTCGATATGGATATCGGTGTGGGATACGATGTCTACAAAGATCCCGCAAACGAAAACAACTATATAGGTATAGCGGTAAACACCGGTGCTTCGATGCCTACTATGGAAACGGAAGATATGATAGGCGATGCAAGACTTACTTATAACCTTTTGAAAGATACAAAGACGAAAATAAAAACATACAAACTCGGTGCCGCAATTAACGCAAATTACGAAATAATCGACAGCGTAAGCCTCTATGCGTTCGCCAGCTACGGCTATCAGACGGGAGATATCAAAAACGACTACTTGCTATCCTCCGTAGATATAGACGGAACCTATAAAGTCGTGGATTTCGGAATCAAATATACTCCCCTAAAGACCAAAAAGGATTTCGGATGGATAACGCTTTCTCCCAAATTATATGTAACTTTGGGATACACATATAAAAAATGGGATGTGGACGATATGAGAGTCAATCTTTTCAAATTTTTTAGCGCAAATATGTTCGGTCCTTTCAAAACCGATTTCGAAAGCAAATATACTTATCTGGGTATAGGCTATAGCTTCTTTTAATAGAGGGGTATTTTTTGATATAATGAACTCCCTAAGATAAAAAAAGGAGTTTCGTTTAAGATGGACAGAAAAAAGATTTATAACCCCGATTCGCATGAAAACGTAAACGAAAGGAAGATTTTCGGCGGAAACCCTACGGGAATATTCGAACTTAATAAAATAAAATATCAATGGGCTTACAACCTCTGGGAAGTCATGCTAAATAATACATGGTTTCCCAAAGAGGTGGATATGACGCAAGATGCAAGAGACTATAAACTTCTAACCGATCAGGAGAAAAACTCTTACGACAAAGCTCTCTCACAGCTTATTTTTATGGATTCTCTTCAAACAAACAACCTAATAGACAATATAAACCCCTACATAACCGCTCCGGAGATAAACCTAATACTTGTAAGACAGGCTTTCGAAGAGGCTCTCCACTCCCAAAGTTATGCGGTTATGGTGGATAGTATCTCTCAAAATACCGAAGAGATCTACGATATGTGGCGCCAAGATATGAAACTAAAAGGCAAAAACGACTATATCGCTAAAGTTTACGAAGATTTGGCGCAAAATCCGACAGACGAGCAGATCGTAAAAGCGATGTTTGCAAATCAGATCTTGGAAGGAATATATTTTTATAGCGGATTTACATTCTTCTATACTTTAGCAAGAAGCGGCAAGATGCTCGGATCCGCTCAAATGATAAGATTCATTCAAAGAGACGAGGTAACTCATCTACTCATTTTCCAAAATATGATAAATTCCACCAAAAAAGAGAGACCCGAACTCTTTACTCCCTCTTTGCTCGATGAAGTTTATCATATGTTCGAAGAGGCGGTAAAATTGGAAGTATCATGGGGGCAATACATAACAAACGGGCAGATTTTGGGACTAACGGACGAGATTATAGATCAATACATCAAATATCTCGCGGATCAAAGACTAAAAGCGGTAGGATTAAAAACTCTATACAACGTAGAACATCCGATCAAATGGGTGGATAACTTCTCGAAATTCAACGATCAAAAGACAAACTTCTTCGAAGGAAACGTAACCAACTACAGTAAAGGGAGCTTGGACTTTGACGACTTCTAAACTCCCTTTATACTCTCTTCAATTTACATACCAGTCAAACGATTACGAAAAAAATCTAAACAAACTAAAAGAACTTATAAACCAAACTCCCGAGCACTCTTTAGTAACCGCTCCGGAGCTTTGTCTAACTCACTTTAGTTTCGATTTTATGCAAAAAGCGGCGGATTTCGGCAAAGAGGCGCTAAAAGAGATCCTTCCCCTATCGCAAAATAGAATAATAGCCTTCTCTCTTACCGAAAAGATAGGCGATAAATTTTATAATAACGC
>JAADDG010000112.1 GCA_013154075.1 Campylobacterota bacterium
ATGCGATCTTTTTGCACTGTCTTCCCGCTTACAGAGGCTATGAAGTAAGCGAAGAGGTTTTGGAATCGAAACAAAGCGTAATATTTGACGAGGCCGAAAACAGACTCCATGCGCAAAAGGGACTTATGGTCTGGCTCGATAGAAAAAGGAGAGAAAATGGGAGGTAACTTGAAAAATCACGACTCCATAATGACGCAAGTGGAACTTTTGTCTCAAACCCTCGGACTTCCTAAAAATAGCGAAAGAACGATTCTGCAGATGGAGAGCGATCCCGATAATCCGAATGAAAAAATACTAAAGTTAATAAGCGGCAGCTGGGATTCGCAAGGCCCTTGGTTTATCGTGGACGAAAACAACAAAATGCATACAGTTTTGCCGGTAGAGACCACTCTTAAATTGATAGAGTCGTTAAAAAAAGCTCAAGAAGAGAATTTTCACCTAAAACTTGAAAAAAGCATTTGGCAAAACGTTCCCATCGATTTTGAGGATGTTTGGGTAGTGGCCATGGATGAGATAAAAGATATGATAAGAAAATCTAAAGATAAAAATATTTTAAATATAAACATAGACAAACTGATAAAAAAGATCAAAAAAGAGCATCCGAATCTCTTTTTGGATATGCAAAAAATCTTTATGCAGCAACAGCAGATGCTCGATAACGAATAGAGGATAGTAAATGATAGATTTCGAAAAGTTCTCCAAATACTCAAAACCGGGACCAAGATACACAAGCTATCCCACAGCCGTAGAATTCAATGAGAAATTCGACTCAAACGCCTATGTAGAAGAGCTGAAAAAGCAAGATGGCAAGAAACCTCTCTCCCTCTATTTCCACCTCCCCTTTTGCAGAAGTGCATGCTATTTTTGCGGATGTAACGTAGTTTATACCTCCAAAGAGGACAAAAAAGAGAGATACATAGACTATTTGGAAAAAGAGATGGATCTTCTATCCAAATATTTGGATACGAAAAGAGAAGTGATACAGCTGCACTTTGGCGGAGGAACTCCTACCTTTTTTAGCACAGATCAGCTAAAAAGAGTATTGGATCTGATAGAAAAACATTTCAAAAACTTCTCCAAAGATGCCGAAATCAGCTGCGAGATAGATCCGAGATTTCTTACAAAAGAGCAGATGAAACTACTAACCGAGAGAGGCTTTAACAGAATCAGCTTCGGCGTGCAGGATTTCGAACCCAAAGTCCAAGAGGCCGTTCATAGAATCCAATCTTTCGAAGTGACCAAAAACGCCGTAGATTTGGCAAGAGAATACGGCATAGAGTCCATAAACATCGATCTTATCTACGGCCTTCCATATCAAAGTTTGGAGAGTTTCAAAAGGACTTTGGATCTTGTATTGAAACTCGATCCGGACAGACTCGCCGTTTTTAATTACGCTCATGTTCCTTGGATGAAAAAGACAATGAGAAAGATAGACGAAACCACACTTCCCCATCCTTCCACAAAACTTGAGATATTGAAATACACGATCGACTTTTTTACCTCAAACGGCTACAAAATGATAGGGATGGATCACTTCGCAAAACCGGATGACGAGCTCTTTAAAGCGATAGAAAAAGGAGAGCTTCATAGAAACTTTCAAGGCTATACCACAAAAGGCGGAGCCGATCTAATCGGAATAGGCCTAACAAGCATCGGAGAGGGAGAGGATTACTACGTTCAAAATCTAAAAGAGATGAGAGATTACGAAAAAGCTTTGGATGAGGGAAAACTTCCCGTTCAAAGAGGAATTAAACTAACAAGAGACGATCTTATAAGAAAAGCTGTCATTATGGAGCTAATGGCCAATTTCAAACTAAACATTCCGAAAATAGAAAAAGAGTTTGATATAAATTTCAAAGAATATTTCAAAGACTCCCTTCAAGAGCTAAAAGAGTTTGAAAAAGAGGAGCTTGTAGAGATAAACGACAAAGAGATAAAGGTAAGCGAAACGGGAACGATGCTAATTAGAAATATCGTAATGCCGTTTGATGCGTATCTTAAAAAAATCCCCGAAAAAAAGAGAGTATTTAGCAAAACGGTCTAATTCTCTCCTTTTTCTTCTTTTCCAAAAGTAACATCCCTAAAAAAGAGATTAAACTATTCGATTTCTTATAAAAAATTTAAAGTTAAAATGGTATAATCAGTCTCCATTTAAAAATTTTAGGAGAAAATTATGGGTAAATATTTGGAATTGAATAGTTCGAATTTCAATGAAACTATTAAAGACGGCGTTTGTGTAGTGGATTTCTGGGCTCCTTGGTGCGGACCTTGTAGAATGATCGCTCCTATTATCGAAGAGCTTGCCGAAGAGTATGACGGAAAAGCTAAAATTTGTAAAGTAAACACCGATGAAGAGCAAGATATAGCTATCGCTTACGGAATCAGATCTATTCCTACACTTCTTTTCTTCAAAGACGGAGAGCTTAAAGATCAAATGATCGGAGCGGCGGGAAAACAAGTTATTGCGGAAAAAATAGACGCTCTTTTAAACTCTTAATTTTATGAAACCAAAAAGGGGGAGAAAACTCTTCTCCCTTAATTATCTATTCGCTTCATTCTTCGGAGCGCTGATGATAGCCGGCGCTTTTGCTTACTTTAACTACAAATTCTCGGAATATAAATTTATAGACTTCGAAAAATGGATTTTTTATAAAAAAAAAGATATATTTACTCCTAAAAATGAAAAATATATTGTCCTGGTTTACAGCTCGAACCAAACCGATCCGAAAACGCTTCTAAAAAAGATAAAATCGGATCTTCCAATTTTAGCCGTAGATCTCTATCAAAAGAGAAAAAAAGAGGAAAAAAATGTAATTTATATAACAAGCGGAATGAACACTTTATTGAAATTTATACAAAGATTTAATATTTATGAAGTTCCTTCCGTCTTTATCATAAAAAGAAGTAAAAAAACTCTTTACAAACAAGATAGCGGAATAAATACTTTAGAATAAAGGAATAAAAATGCTTGATTTAGCGATTATCGGCGGAGGTCCTGCCGGACTCACGGCCGGTCTCTATGCTACAAGAGGCGGTTTGAAAAACGTAGTTATGTACGAAAAAGGCCTTCCCGGAGGTCAAATCACTCAAAGCAGCGAAGTTGAAAACTATCCCGGTATAGATAGAGTGGTAACCGGAATGGAGCTTATGGA
>JAADDG010000051.1 GCA_013154075.1 Campylobacterota bacterium
CCCTATGGGATTTGAAACACTCTCTTTTTGCAAGATTAACCGCTCTATTATATTTATAATAAAATATCCCTATGGGATTTGAAACCTAATTTCTCGACTATTTCGATATTTTCTACATCAATAATAAAATATCCCTATGGGATTTGAAACTGAAACCTTGCACTAAGCCGACTATCAAGAAAGCTAATAATAAAATATCCCTATGGGATTTGAAACCTAAGGGCATTAGAGATTTTTCAAATCTTTTTCGCATAATAAAATATCCCTATGGGATTTGAAACAATTCTATTTTTTTAACCCTCTCTCTTCTGTTATATAATAAAATATCCCTATGGGATTTGAAACGAAGACGTAATAAATGAGATACACATTGAAAGTGCCATAATAAAATATCCCTATGGGATTTGAAACTTAAAAAACTTAATATACTCATTTAATTAGATTGTATAATAAAATATCCCTATGGGATTTGAAACACTTGCAGATAGCACCTTAGATTATCGGCGTAAAATAATAAAATATCCCTATGGGATTTGAAACGGTTGGACGGAGAAATTCATATACTCCGCCAAATCAATAATAAAATATCCCTATGGGATTTGAAACTCTTGTATAAATAACGACTATTATGTCGTATTATATAATAAAATATCCCTATGGGATTTGAAACTTCAGCTCGTAGCATTTTTTAATAAATTTATCTTTATAATAAAATATCCCTATGGGATTTGAAACTCAAAACTTTGCCAACAAGTGCGAATCGCTAAAACATAATAAAATATCCCTATGGGATTTGAAACTCGCTTAGTTTTTTGCCTCTTCTTGCCATTATTTTATAATAAAATATCCCTATGGGATTTGAAACTCGCCTTTTTCGATGTGTATATGCGGGGGCAAATGATAATAAAATATCCCTATGGGATTTGAAACCCTTCTCATTTCCCGCACCTAATTTCTTAAGCCTTATAATAAAATATCCCTATGGGATTTGAAACTGTTTCTCTCGTTGACAGCAACAGCAACAATACTCCATAATGAAATATCCCTATGGGATTTGAAACCTATAAGAATAGATACTTTATCGATCAAAGAACGATAATAATGAAATATCCCTATGGGATTTGAAACCCATCGATTCTCAACATCCAAATCAGCATATTAAATAATGAAATATCCCTATGGGATTTAAAATTGAGAAAATAGTCAAGGATAAATTTTAGAAGTTAATAGAAAGTTTTTATTGACAGTAAAATGAGTTATAATTTTGCATAGAGAGGATATCTAAAAAGGGGATATTTTATAAAGAAAGTTTTTTATCTAATATCCCCAAATATTATTTATATTTTATATCCCATCTCTACCGCTACTTTTTTGATATTTTCGAGTCTTTTTTCGATAGGAGGGTGTGAAGAGAACAGATCCATAAAGCCTACTATTCCAAATGCTTTCATATCACTTGGCAAAGCTACCTGCTCTTTTGGAATTTGGCCGAGTTTAGCTAATGCGTAGTAGATTCCTTGAGGCCCATCAAGTCTGACTGCTCCGGCATCGGCTTTGTATTCTCTATATCTGCTAAACCACATTGCAAGCATCGTGGCAAATACCGTAAGCACCATCTCAAGCGCGAAGCTTATTCCCATATAGGCCATAGGAGATACGTTTCCCTCCTCATCTTTGGGGGCTAAGATGTTTGCCAAAAGTCTTGATAGGAAGAAAACGAAGGTATTTAAAACCCCTTGAAGAAGAGTCATAGTAACCATATCCCCGTGTTTTATATGGGAGATTTCGTGAGCCAATACTCCCTCTATCTCTTGTGGAGACATCATATCGAATAGGGATGTGGATACCGCTACAAGAGAGTCGTTTTTGTTCCATCCGGTAGCAAAGGCGTTTGGAGGGCCTTCGAATATTCCCACTTCCGGCATTCCGATACCCGCTTCTTTGGCCAGTTTATGAACGGTTTCCACAAGCCAAGCCTCCGTCTCGTTTGATGGAGTCTCTATGATCTCCACTCCCATATGAGTTTTTGCCATCCATTTTGATAGAAACAAAGATATCAACGCACCGCTAAAACCTACTATAAAAGATAGTATCAAAAGTCCGCTTGTCGTGCTTTGATCGATTCTGATGCCGAAAAACACTTCTATCAAAAATATAGTTAAATATATCGAAGCCATAACGGCTAAGTTCATCAATATAAACAGAACTATTCCCATATCTTCTCCTCTTTTTTATTTTCTTTATCGCTTAATTTTAGCAAAAAAGAGAAAACTTTTTGTAACTAAACTATCTTTTTATATGTCTTACGCTTTTTCCTTTGGATATTTTCTCTCCTAAATATCCGGTGACCAAAAGAAAGCAGAGAGGATTGATTGCGGCCTTTTTATAGAATTTATCCACAAGCTCTTTTTCCGTCTCGAATCTCTCTATTACTACGGCGTTTTCCACTCCCCACACAAGGGATGTTTTATTTAAAAGTTCCTTATTTGGAGTAATTGCGTATATTTTCTTTTTGGGTCTGAATTTGCAAAGATGCAAAAGAGTATATCCCGATAGCGTCAAAGCGCTTATAAATTCGCACTCAAGTATTTTAGAAAGCTCCGCGGCGGCGTGCGGAAAAGCTTCTCTTGGAGAGGGGGGATAGTTTTTGTAATATTCATACGATTTTTGAGCTTCCGAGATCGTGGAAGACAAAGTTTTAACGGCTTCTTTGGGATATTTGCCCACAGCCGTTTCATCCGAGAGCATAACGGCATCCGTTCCATCAAATACCGCGTTTGCTACGTCCGAGACTTCCGCTCTTGTGGGAAAGGGTGAGTTTATCATGGATGTAAGCATTTGAGTGGCCGTAATTACGGGCTTTGCTTTTTGGTTGCATTTTTTGATGATCTCTTTTTGCAAAATAGGCACTTTCGAAAGCCCTGCTTCCGCTCCCAAATCTCCTCTTGCCACCATTACTCCGTCGCTTACGTCTATAATTTCGTCGATGTTGGAAAGAGCGCTTTTTCTCTCTATCTTTGCTATCACCCACGCTTTGGAGTTATTTTTTTCGAGAATCTCTTTTGCCTGTAAGATATCCTCTTTCGAGCTTACAAAGGAGATCGCAACAA
>JAADDG010000118.1 GCA_013154075.1 Campylobacterota bacterium
GTTTTTCTAAGTCTGTTGGCTTCATATAAAAGATCGTTTTTTATCTCTTCCATCTCTTTATCGCTTTGAGCGGCCGATGGAATCTTTTGGGCGAATTTTTCCATCTCTTGAGAGTAGCCTTTGCTAAGATAGACCCTTTCGCACTCTTGTACTTTTTTGTACTTCTCTTTGGCGAACTCTTCAAACTCCTCTTTTGACGGTTCGTTTTGAGTATTTAGAAAATTCACTACTCTATTTATAAATCTCTCAAGCTCTCTTATGTATTTTGTTCTTATAGTTTTTTGAGCTCTTTTTTCGCTCATTATATTGTTTCCTTTTGCATATTTTTTGCTCCTTTTGGTAAAATTTGCTTTCCGTTAGCTTTTATTTAAAAATAATACAATTTTATAACTTCGAATTTTTTAAAGAGCGCCATTTTTCTGGAAAGTGCAGATTTATTGTGCTATAATCCTATGACTTTAAAACTTGTAAGGGGAGGATTTTGTTCGATGTTTGATGACGATATTTTCGAGGGAACGCCGGAAGGTAAATATTTCGATATAGTTTTCAATGCCAATAAAAACGTCGTTGAAAACGAGATCTCCAATATAATAGAAAAGATGTCGGCGCTTGAGCTTTTATTGGAAGAGATGCTTGAAGGGAAAGATATAGACAATATTATCAAAAACTATATTATCAATCATCCCGATAAAATAAAACAGAGAAAGACGAACAATATAATTGAGAGTATGGGAAATATTCTTTCTCAAAGCGAGTAGTCTTCTATTTGCTTTGTCTTTAGAGCTTTTTGCGGTGGATTGGGATTATACCCACTCCTTTTATCTGAAAAAGGATCAGATAGCGAGAGTCAAAGTCGATAAAGGGCTTTCTTACAAACTTGCAGGAGAGCTTTTTTTTAGATGGACTCTCTTTGTCAACGAGGGTTTGGTGGTACTTTTAAAATATGAGGGATTTCCTCATCAATATGTTTTATATAAAAAGTGGGGAAGAGATACGATTAGACTGGTCATAGACAAAAAACCTTCAAAAGAGTGGCTTGAGAGTTATCTTTTGATCAAATTCGAAGATTTCGATCCTAAGAGGAAAGTTGCCGTTTTGAAAGTTTTTGTCGCCAATCCCCCTAAAAATCTGGATGTTAGCTTTATAGATCCCAAAAGGAAATAGAGTGCTTGATAGAGTTGAGAGTTGTATGGAATCGATTGTTGAGGAAGTGGGAAGCGAATATGTGGAAAAACTCTATAAAGAGCTTCCAAAAGGAAAGAGGCTTAGAGCCAAGCTTGTTTTGAAAGTGGCCGACAACAGCGAAGAAGCAGTAAAGCTGGCCGCTATAATAGAGCTGATTCACGCCGCGAGCCTTCTTCATGACGATGTAATAGACGATGCCGATATGAGAAGGGGAGTAGCCTCCATAAATGCGGTTTACGGTGATAAAAGCGCCATAATGCTCGGAGATATTTTATACTCCAAAGCCTATTTCAAGCTGGTGGAATTCAAAGAGGATATAGCCAAAATCATCTCAAACGCCGTAGCTCTTTTGTCTTTGGGAGAGTTAAACGACGTAAGACTTTCTCAAAACTTCTCTCCCGATGAAGATGAATATTTTGAAATGATCTATCAAAAAACCGCCTCCTTGATAGAAGCGAGCGCCAAAAGTGCCGCGGTTCTTAGCGGGCTTGATGCGGACAAATTCGCTCTTTACGGGAAAAATCTCGGACTTGCTTTTCAGATAATCGATGATGTTTTGGATATCGTGCAAGATGCTCAAAAGCTTGGAAAACCCGCACTAAATGACTTCAAAGAGGGAAAAACCACGCTGCCTTATATCTATCTTTATGAAACTTTGGACGAAGAGGGGAGAGAGAGGCTTTTGTCTCTTTATAAAAAAGATTTGAGCCAAAAAGATGTAAAATGGATAAAAGAGTCCATGCAAAAAAGCGGATCGATAGAAAGATCGATAGATAGGGCTAAAGAGCTCGGATACGAGGCTTTGAAAGCGATAGAGGATCAAAACAGAGACTCCTTGAAAGGAATAATAAAAGATATGATTGAAAGGGATTTTTAATGCACTATTTGACCGTTAGTTTCTCCCATAAAAATACGAATATCCATATTCGAGAGAAGTTGGCCTTCAACGACGAAGAGGTTTTGAAAGATTTTTATAGAAGGCTTTTGGCTTTCGAGACTATAAACGAAGCGATTATTCTCTCTACTTGCAATAGGGTGGAGATTATGACGAGTGTCAAAGAGTGCGAGAGATCTTTAGATCACATATTTAACGAGCTTTCGGCTTTGACGGGAGTTAGTAAAGAGGAGCTTGAGGGCAGGGGAGAAGTGTATGAGGATAACGGAGCGATTCATCATCTCTTTACGGTGGTCTCTTCTCTCGATAGTCTCGTTATCGGAGAGACGCAGATAGTGGGACAGGTTAAAAAGGCCTTTTTGTTTGCGTATGAAAATAAGTTTTGCGGACAGAAGCTCTCTCGAACGATGCATCACGCCTTTAGATGTGCTGCGGAAGTGAGAAACTCCACCGACATATCCAAAAATCCGATCTCCATCTCAAGCGTAGCGGTAGCTAAAGCCAAAGAGATTTTGGGAGGAAGTCTCGGAGGATATACCGCCATAGTCGTAGGAGCGGGAGAGATGGCGGAGCTTGCGGCCAAACATCTCGCGGCCGCTGGGGTAAATCTGATAATAATCAACAGAAATATGGAAAAAGCCAAAGAGCTTGCCTCTAAGATAGAAGAGAACGTAAATATAGAGGTTCATCCCTTTTCCGATCTAAAAAAATTTATAAACAGATACAGACTTCTATTTAGCGCTACGGGAGCTCCGCATACGGTGATTACCAAAGATATGGTGGAAGAGACCGATTTCGAGAGACATTGGTTCGATATAGCGGTGCCGAGAGATATCGAAGATTGTGATTGCAAAAACGTAAATATCTATGCCGTAGACGATCTTGAAGATATCGTAAACAGAAACAAAGCCCTAAGAGAGGAGCAGGCGAAAATAGCCTATTCGATTATAGGAAAAGCCACTATGGACTTTTTTAAGTGGCTGCAGACTTTGGCCGTGGATCCTATGA
>JAADDG010000209.1 GCA_013154075.1 Campylobacterota bacterium
GAAAAAACATCCAAAGCTTTGAAGCTTCCGTTACCGCCAAGCACCATCAAAGCCTCTATACCTCTATCTTTCAACTCTTTATAAGCCTTTTTTCTATACTCATACTCATAAAATCTTTTCGATCTGCTGCTTCCTATGATAGTGCCGCCTCTAAAGATTATCCCCGCGGCATCGGAATATCCGGCTTCTTTGATATTTCCGTCTATCATACCTTCCAAACCGTCATAAATAAGATATGGTTTAAAGCCGAGCTCAAAACTATACTCAATAAATCTCTTAATAGCCGGATTCATTCCCGAGCTATCCCCTCCCGAACACATAATCGCAACTTTCATTCGCAAAATCTCCTAACTTCTTTATCTATTTCAAAAATATCTTTAATATCCCTCAAGGTTATATCGGAGAATTTTTCGTAAGCATTTAAAGTTATTTTAGAAATATCGGAAAAACTTATTCTATTTTCCAAAAATTTATTTACAGCCACCTCATTGGCCGCATTTACCACAACTCCCATAAACGGCCTTTTTAAAATATCGTCCTTTATAGACCAGATCGGATATCTATCCTCCTTTATCTCCTTAAACTCCAAAGAGCCGAGCTTTACCAAATCGACATGCTCTACGATCCTCTCATCCACTCTATCCAAAATAGCGTAAGAGATAGGAAGCTTCATATCGGCATTGGCTATATGAGCGGTAGTGCTTCCGTCTTTGAAATCGATAAGAGCGTGAATGATGGATTTGGTCTCGATAATAGCGTCATATTCTCCCTCTCCAAAAAGCCATCTTGCTTCCAAAAGTTCAAAAAGCTTATTTGTCATCGTTGAGCTATCTATCGTAATCTTTTTACCCATCTTCCAATTGGGATGATTTAATGCCTCTTTGGGAGTCATATTCGCTATCAATTCCAAAGGAGTATCCCTAAAAGCTCCCCCACTTGCGGTAATGATCATCCTATCGATCTCTCTATCTTGAAGCAGATACCAAAGACCGAAATGCTCGCTATCGATAGGCACTATCTTGGAAGTGTCTATAAACGAGCCGGCCACTACGAGAGACTCCTTATTTGCCAAAGCAACCTTCTTATCAAGCCCTATAGCTTCCAAAGTAGGCCTTAAACCCAAAAAACCTACAAGAGCGTTTACCACAAGAGAGCTCTCACTCTCTCTTAAAGCCTCTATTATCCCCTCTTCTCCCCATAAAACGTTATCGTGATTGATTTTGGAGATATCCTCTTTGTTTTTTATAACGACCCTTTTGGGAGAGAAAAGCTCTATTTGAGAATTTAGAAGATCTATATTCTCCCCGGCTACCAAAACCTCTATATCGATATTAAATCTCTTAGCTATATTTAAAGCGTTTACCCCTATAGATCCGGTAGAACCCAAAACTATCATGCAAGTCCTCTAAGCAAAATTACCATCAAAACGGAAGAAAAAAGATATCCGTCCACCCTATCGAGCATCCCGCCGTGTCCCGGAAACAGATTGCCGCTATCTTTCACTCCGGCTCTTCTTTTCAGATAGCTTTCAAACAGATCTCCAAAAACAGCACCCACGGCACAAACCAAAGAGATAAAAAAAGACAAAAAAGGATTTACAAATTCCACTCCGTAAAAAGTCCCCAAAATAGTAGCTACACTCACTCCTCCTAACACTCCCTCAAGAGTTTTATTCGGAGAAGTTGGAGAAAAAGGCGTCTTTCCAAAACTCTTTCCTATGATATAAGCTCCAGTATCTGCTCCGGCCACTATCAGCACAAGCCATATCAAAGCATCCATACCGAAATCTTTATACAACGCCAAAATAAAAAGATAAGCACCCCCCACATACAAAAAAGGGAAAATAGTCTCTATATCTTTAGCCTGCTTATAAGCTTCCCAGCCTGCAAAAATAATCAAAACAATAAAAATCAAATCATCGGGATTAGGGTAGAAATAAGCTATAATCCATATGAAAAAAGCATAAAAAAAAGGAGAGTTTTTATCTATAGCAAAAAGCTTCATGGCTTCATAAAAAGCAAACATAAAAGTGATACCCAAAAAAAGCCATGTGAGAAAAAAATTATCTATCAAAGCTATCGTAGCAACAACCGCTATTAAAACGGCACCTGTTATGAACCTCTGCGGATTTTCTTTGAATATATTTAATATTTTCATTATTTTCCCTTGCAGCATTTGGGAAAATAGTATAGCTAATTCCTCGTGATAAAAAACTAAAACAAAACCGAAATTTCACTTTCCGAAGGCCGAAGCCTTCGAAAAAATTATAGTTTAAATTGTTCTAAAGACTCATCAAGTCTATTAGCTGAATGGCTTAAATCTTCAGCTACTTTATCGGCTACTTTTACAGATCTCTCATTCAAAGTAGAAAGTTGCTTAACTGAGTTTATCTGACTTATGAAATTTTCTACTTTTTTAGAAGCTTTGTTTATAGCTTTTGCACTCATATCAAGACTTTCAGCCGTTATCTGAGTAGCTTTATTAATATCCTCTATCTCTTTTTGAACATTATTTGAATATTCGGAAAGCTCTTCAATATCTTTTACATTTGCATTCATATTTTCACTTGTATCATTTATAGCCTGAACAATAACATTTACAGTAGAGTTAATTTCTATCAGAGATTTTTGAGTCTTTTCCGCAAGCTGCCTAACTTCATCCGCCACTACGGCAAAACCTCTTCCGTGTTCTCCCGCTCTTGCAGCCTCAATCGCAGCATTTAGAGCCAAAAGGTTGGTTTGTTCAGCTATTTCACTAATTACTTTCAACACATCTTGAATCTGCTCCGCATCATCACTAAGCTGTTTTAACTTTTGAGCCAAAGATATCTCAAGATCCGCATTACTATTAATTTTCTCTATCATTACTAAAATTTGTTTTTGCATTTCTTTTAAAATTTCGTAAGATTTTTTCATATCTTCTTGAGAATTTAAAGAACTGTTTACCGACTCTTCCAACTCTTCTTTTATTACGTCGGCATCTTTCATTCCGTTTAATAGGAAATTACTCTCTTTTTGAATATTTTCATATATTTTTGTTAAAATCTTTTTAATTTCAATAGTATCTTTTTTAGTTTCCTCAGCATTAG